>JBGVGP010000076.1:0-23519 GCA_045121735.1 Acutalibacteraceae bacterium | reverse complement strand
AGTTGTACTCGCTCTTGGCTCACGTCCTTCAAACGACCTTGAAGAGCTTCTCAAGAAGGAAGGCTTCTTCCCCATAGTTATCGGCGACAGCAAAAGAGTAGGCAGAATTGCAGACGCAACAAAATCAGCCTACGAGGCAGTAAAAGGCATTTAACATATATAACTAAAGGTCACAGATATAAAACTCTGTGACCTTACCTTTTGATATAAAAAGCACCGTCGGACCCTTAAGGTCTCAACGGTGCTGATTTTTTATGTAAGATATATTATCTTGCTTTTATTCTCCTGCTGTGCCGAAAAGCTTTGCAAAGAAGCCGGGCTCATCATAATGAAGCACGCCACAGCTGCACTTCTGGTTGATGCCAAACATCTGATAAAGCTTATTTATGATGCTGAAGAAAATCTTCTGAATGCCTGATGTGCTGTGACAGTCACAGGCGCATTCATAACCATCGTAAACCTTACATACCGTACAAAGTCCTGTATCGTCAGAAATGGTATGACCTAATGCATCAATAGTTTCACTGGGGAATACCTGCTTACAAACACTGCAGAAGGTTTCGGCTGAGTAACCGCTTTGAGTACAGGTAGGTGCAAGACCGGGAGTAAGCTCCATAAGTGAGTGATCTGTTCTATCAACCTTATAGTAATCAATGTAATCACAGTCTGCACAAGCCTTATAGCGTGAGCCCTCAGAATAGCAGGTAGGCTCATTTCTTGAGCTCCATTCCTCATCAAGAGTATGACCCTTTGCAGGAATGATGTCGCCAACAGTTGTTTCGTATCCGCAGTCGGGACAGATTTCAACAGTATAGCCTGATGTTGTACAGGTTGCTTCTGTTACAACCGTAATCTTATTGGGATGCTCTATTTTTCTTACTATTTTCTTTGTGCTGTCCCAAACATTACATTTGGTACATTTTCTTTCAAGAGTAACCGCCTGGTCAAACTCCGTACCGCACACAACCTTTTCACCGTTGTAAAGCCATGATCCGTACTCATGAGAGGGAATTGATGCTTTTTCGTTATATCCGCAGCAAACGCAGGTACGAACCTTTTCTCCGACAGCTTCGCAGGTGCTTTCTGTTGTAACCACCCATTCGCCGAAATTATGCTTGCCGTCAATTTCAACAGTATCTGTAACATCACAGAATTTACACTTTACGGTTTTTGAGCCGGGGATAATTGCACCGTTGCTCACACATACAGGATATTTGTCAATGCAAAGATCAACAAATTCATGATTTACGCCGATTGCCTTGTGCTCGGTTGTTCTGCAGTTATTACACCATCTTGTATATGTACCTGTTCTGCCGGTTTTATCGCCTTGTGCGCAAACGGGCTCACCTGTAACATACCAGGCAGTAAAATCATGCTCTTCGTAATACTGCTTGTTTTCTACCTTTTTACAGGCGGTGCATCTTCTTTGCATAATACCGGGCTTACCTGTCTTGCAGTCAGCCTCTTCAATTACACCCCATTCATCAAAGGAATGAACAGCGGGTATAGTGAAATATTTTTCATAGCTACAGTTATCACACTTTGCAAGCTTTGTACCATTACGGATATCCTTTTCATCACAGCTCATTTCAACAACTGTAGTCCAGTCGCAGTAATCGTGCTTTGTGGGAAGAGTACGTGTTTCTGTGTGACCTGCAGTGCCTTCAGCACAGTCTGTACAGGTTCTTTCCTCAAGGCCTGTCATTGAACAGTCGGGCTCAATAACCACTTCCCATTCGCCGTAATTATGCTCACCGCTTGCGGGAATAGCTTCTACAATAGTTGCATCATAATGATACTTACAGTATTTATATCTGGAGCCTTCTGTACAGCTGGGCTCCTTTGTTATCTGCCACTCGCTGTAAACATGTGCTTCATCATCTATAGGAAGCGCAAAATCATATTCGAAGCCGCATTTGCAAAGACGTCTCTCGACGCCCTGCTTATGACAGGTTGATGCGATTACGCTGATGGACGTATAAGCAGAATTGGTATGCTGAGGAATTTCTTGCTTCATTTCCTTCTTACAGTCCGGACATACACCGGGAATATAACCGGGAGCATCACATGTTGCAGGAACCTTGTTTTCTTCATCCCATACGGTTTCGCCGTGATTATCAGCGTCGGTGTATTCTCTTGAATCTACAAAGCCACAATCAAGACACTTTCTTTTCTCAACACCGGCTTTGATGCAGGTTGCTTCTTCAACAACATACCAGGGTGTATAGCTATGTGCATCCTTATCTATAGAAATTGTTTCTGAATATGAATCATAACAGGTTACACAGGCAACAAATTTATAGCCGGCCTTCTGACAGGTAGCATCTTCTCTGTAAATAATCTGATAATCATGAGCAGGTATGGTCTTTTCTTCAAGAATAATCTTTTCACCTGTTGTCTTATCCTGACATCCATAATAACAGTATTTTACCTGATAACCGTCACTCTGACATGTATGGGGAGTGATTATTGTCCAAACATCCTTTACGTGGGCATTCTCGTCAAAGGGAAGATATTCCTTTACCTCTGTACCGCAATCCTGACACCACTGTGTTTTATAGCCCTGCTCCTTACAGGTCGTTTTCTGAACAACCTCCCAGTTGCTTTCCTTAAGGTTAGGATGAGTACAATCAGCGGCCGAAGCACTGAAGCTTATACCCATAACTGAGAAAAGCACTGTTAAACAAAGCATAAGAAAGCGCATTTTTCTTGCTGTAATTTTTGCTTTCATATTTATACCTCCTGAACAAATTACAAATTCACAAAGTAATAATACCATTTTTTACTCAAAGCGTCAACAGTAAAATAAAAAAAGCTCCCCAAAAGGAGAGCTTTTTTCACTTTTTTTACTTAATAATGTACAGCACCGCATGCACACGCATTATTTATTTTGAATAACTTCCAGATGAAGCTCACTATCTTATAGATGATTTTCATGAAGAAGCCGTCATTATGACAGAGACAGTCGCAAAGCTTAGTGCCTGCTGTATCGGTATAGAACAATGAATTACAGTAGTCACACTTGCCGTTACCGTCACCGTCTGTGTGATTCTTTGCAGGATATACTATCTTGCCTGCACCGTATTCAGCCTCACAGTTGATACGTACACACTTATAATATGCGCTGTGACCGGGTCTTGTACAGGTTGCAATTTCTTCTGCCTGTTCAATCCATACGTGATCAAGAGGCTCGCCGTATTCCTTTTCAACAATTTCACCGCAGCTGATACATGTGTATCTTCTGATTTCGGGACTTGAGCAGGTTGCTTCCTTAACAGTTACATAAACATCATCCATAAGCATATGCTTATCTGCAGGATCTTCGGGTTCTTCAGGCTCCTCAGGTGTGTCGGGTGTGTCGGGAACCTCAGGTGTATCACCTTCACCGCCTTCAGAAGGCTCAAAGGGAACTACTTCACGAGATTCGCCACCACAGTTTGCACACTCAAAAAGCTTATAGCCGTCAGCTTCCGCTGTAGGCTCTACATATGCCTTAAGAACATATTCATGAGTATCAGTTTCTCTTCTTTCCTGTTCCTTTGCACCGCAGCCTTCAACTTTACACTGTCTTTGCATTACAACACCTGTTGCACAGTCACCGCTAAGCTTCACCCATACGTCCCAGTCATGACCGCTTTCGTTTTCGGTGTCAGCTTCAACCTTTTCAAAACCGCATTCCTTACAGGTGAAGGTAAGTGTGCCGGGATTAATACAGCTTGTACCGGGAACAACTGCTGCATCGTTTCTGTCCACCTTACCGTTACCGTCGGCATCATAATTATGCTCAACTGTGGGAATTGTTACGTAAGAGTTGGGCTTTACTGTATCACATTCGGAGCAGATATAAGCCTTATAGCCGCTACTGCTGCATGTGGCTTCATCAGTTATCTTAAGCACCCATGTGTGCTTGCCTGTTGCGGAGCCTGTTGAACGTGTTGTTGTTTCGTTACAGCCATCAACCGTACAGGTGAAAATCTGTGTTCCGGCCTGACCGCAGGTAGCTTCAACCTCTGATGAGGGAGTATTCCAGTCAAAGCTGTGGCTTGATTTAGCGATCTTAAGCTTATATGCTTCTGTTTCAAAGTCAAATTCCTTATTGCCTGCTGCATCAAGATATGTCTCATTGCAATGCTTACACTTGTAGTATGACTTTCTGCCCTCAGTCTGACAGGTTGCGGCATAGCCTTCTACCTCTATAAGACCGCCCTTATGCTTATCAGCATCTACAAGTGAGCAAAGTCCCTTACAAACCTCACATATATCTGTATCAACACAGTTGTAGGTATGAGCGTAGGTGTAGCAAGCCTCATAAACTATCTGGTTGCAAAGCTCGCAAAGCTGTGCGTGGTACCATTTACCGTCAGCATGTCTTGCACCGATCTTTGTTGTATAATCGGGCTCTTGAGCAACAACCTTAAGCTTACCGTCTTCAACTACAATATTGCCGTCTTCATCAAGGTCGAGCATATATTCAGCCGCTGAGCTGATATATTTGTGACGGCCGTTAGCCTTAATCTTTTCGCCTCTCTCGATGAGAGCATTTCTGTTGTCTGCGCCTTCTTCATCACTGTAGCAGCAAGCGTGGTAAACATCACCTGTAAAGCCGTCTGTTGTACAGTTTGCTTCATATGCGCCTACTGTGATTTTCTCTTGGCTTTCGTGATTATTTGTATCGATGGGAAGCACTACTGTATTTTCTTCAGCCTTAACGCCCTCTGATTCAACACATGTTGAGCACTTGTAAACTGCTGTACCTTCAGTCTTACAGGTTGCAGGTGTTCTTGAAACCTCAATAGTGAACTTATGAGCTGCAGCTTCAATTACTGTACCCTGATCCTTAATAGCGTTACAGCAATCAAAAAGCTTGTCACCGGTATAACCTTCAGCCTGACAGGTTGCTTCCTTCTTGTTGTCTGCATAGTGCCATGCTTGTGTTTCATGGTTAGCAGCATTCTTTTTACCGTAAGCAGCCTTACAGGTACCACATACCGCAAAAGCATTACAGTAGGCAACGCCGCCGGAGCAAGCCTCTTCTTCTGTTGCAACATCTGCTACATCTGCCTTACAGGTTGTACAGCTTCTTACATGCTTGTCTTCATCTTCAACCTTTGACCAGCTGCCCCACTTATGGTCTTTCTTAGCAATAGCTTTGGGCTCGTCGATATTTGTATCACATGCATCGCAACGCTTATATGCTTCTGTACCTTCAGTCTGGCAGGTTGAGTCAACCTTAGCAACTGTAATTACTGTCTTGTGGTTTGCACTGTTTGTTGTGCCGTAAGCGCTATTACAGGTTGCACAGATTGCTGCATCTACACAGTTAGCAGTACCGCCTGTACAATTCTTTACATCAGTTGCCTTTTCAGTACCTTCAGCACAGGTGTCACAAATTGCGGTATGTGTGCCGTTGTTGTTTGTTACATAAGAAGTAAACTTATGAGCCTTCTTTTCAACAGTTACTTTATCAGTCTTGTAAGTCTGACAAGCTGAACAGTATTCGTAGGCCTTCCAACCTTCTTCCTGACAGGTTGAATCCTTGGCATCATATTTCTTCATATCTTCGTGATTTGAAGAATCAACAGGAAGGTCATTAAGCTTACTTGAAAGTACCGCATTACAGCCTGAACACTTTTCAATACCTGTGCTGCCGAGTGTTGCACAGGTAGGATCCTGAGTAGCAATAATATAAGTGCCTTCTCCTGTATGATTATTGGGGTCGATATCCTTTGCAATAGAATAACTGTGACCACAATCTGCACATTTGTAGCTTGTATAACCGGGAGTCTTACAGGTGGAATCAACGTCAGCTGTTACTTCATATTCACAGGTTGTGGGGTTACCGTATTCATTACAGCCTGTGACAGTACACTTATATGAATGTGAACCGTCTTCATTCTTCTGAATTTCACCGTCAAACTTATGGCCGTTTTCTTTATCGACATCACCGTATGAATGTGTACCTGTAACTCTAACTTTGCAGTAATCACAATGGTTGTTATAAACTGCAGCAGTCATACAGGTTGCATGATCCTTTATAGTATCATAGTCGTGATGTTCTGTCCATTTATGGATAAGAGCAGCAATAACTACACTATCAAGCTCAACTGTGCAAGCTGCATCTTCATAGTTCTTATTGCAAAGTGAGCAGTGGTAGTATTCAACATTACCTGCTACACCGCACTTGGCTTCTACTTTATCATAATGTGTTGTTTCGTGAGCAATAGTGGCTATATCCTCTTCGTAGGAGTTACCGCAATCAGAACAAGTATACTTTGCTGTACCCTTTTTCAAACATGTAGCAGGGGTAATAACTTTGTAGTTATCAAATTTATGAGGCTCTGTCTTATTTGTTTCACCATCAAGACCGTAAGCATTTTTACAGATAGAACAAACACGGTAATGTGAACCTTGCTCACCGCTTTCAGCATTTTTATAACCACCGTCAAATTTATGAGCGGGACCCTTTGTTTCAAGAACGTCGGGAATTTTATCACCGTCATTATCTGTAAGGTCTGTCACTTCATCTGTAAGAGCTTCATCTTTCCATACTCTGTTACAAACTGAACAGCTCCAGAAGGCTTCGTTACCTTCAGCACCGCACTTACCCTCTACAGACACAGCGGGTGTAGCAGTTACAGTATGAGCTGCAAGATCAAGAGTCTCTTCATATGTGGCTTTACAAACAGTACATTCAAAAATCTTTTTACCCTGTTCGTTACATTTTGAAGGTTCTACTGATATTTGTTTCCAATTATGACCTTCGCAAGCATCTTCTGTCTTTTCCCAACCGTACTTACCACAGTTTTTACACTTCTGATAGTGAGTACCGTCTTTACCGGATTCTTTTTCTGCATAAATACCTGATGTGAAATCATGACCGGTAGCAGGGATAGTTTCTGTCTTCTTATTACCGCATTCTGTACAGATATGTTCCTTTTCACCGGGCTCTTCGCAGTTCGCATCGCTAACAAGATTTGTTTGGTAGCTATGATTTGCTGTAACAACATAACCGCAAACAGAGCATTCCTTAGTATGATTTGCGCCTGCATCAACAGCAGTGCTAGGGAAGGTGTGATATTCAGTAGTATTTATCTTTTCGAGAATTTCTTCATCATCAGTAATAGTAAGATTATTTGTAACAATGTGCCAATAATAGGTCTGATGCTGAGAATCATTGCCTGCAATCTGTGTAACACTGTTCGCAGGAGCTATCTGCTGACAGTTTACGGTTGTACCGTAATCATAAGCATCTGACTTGACAACTGTACCGTCATACTTTTTGTATGAAAGAGTGTACTGCTGGACCTTAAGTCCGCCATTGTTAATCCATTTGTTCCAATTATCAACAGCAGTTTTAGCAGCACTTGCGTAACCAGAATAATCATTTTTAGAAGCATTAACATAATTTAAAGGCTTAGCGGCATTAAGAGCTTTAGCAAGTTTTGCAAAATCACTTACCGAGGCAACTGTGTACTTTGCAGGATTCTTGCTTATTTCATTATAAAGCTCAACAGCCTTTGTAAGAGCATTCTTAAGGGGAACATAGTTGATTACACGAATATACTTGTTTGTATAAGTCAGATTTGATATAGTGTGCATACTGTCACCTGTCTGCTGCATACCCTGCCAAGCAAATTTAGGCATTATTTCACGAACATATTCTGTGTCGCTCATAGTTCCACTAAAGGTCATATGAGCTGCAACACAAAGAATACCATTACTGCCTATAGTTGCATAATTGCCACTTGTTGTACCATTAGTAGTAGATACAAATCTTGATGAATTGGTGTAATGATTCCAATATGCCCATTTAAAATTAGGTCTGCCGTCACCATTAATCCACCATGATTCATCCATAGCCATTCCGTTACCATTGGTTATATAACCACCGTAGGTTCTTATATTCATCCTATTATAAGCATCAATTCTCATTACAGCACCCATACGTGTCTTCACATTTGGGCCCTCATAAAGAAATGTTACCTCGGGATAGTAAAAAGCCACACCACCAGCGTCATTATTTTTTAAATCCATACCCCAAAGAAAAGCTGCAGGTGCACTTTCATCATTTGATGATGTTCTTTTAGGAACTGAACCTGCCCAAAGAACATTTTTATACGATTCGGTATATTTTTCCATATAAGTTCCGTCATCTTCATCACCAAAAGTACCGTAGGTGAAAGAACTGCCGTGAGCTGATGTAAGACCAGCAAGACCACCAATAGCAGTAGTATTGGTACCAGAAATGTCTTTTGCAGAAGCAGAAGCAGCATCAGCCTCTGAAGGCGCAACAAACACCCAGGCTGTCATAAGCATCATTGCAGCCATAAATACTGATAATGTTTTCTTTGCGTATAATTTTGTTTTTTTCATAAAAAGTCTTCCTCCTTATCAGGAATTTGCCGTCCTTTCTCCCTCGGGAACGGCTTTCGATTTTTTTCACGGGCTTTCACCGTTATCGCTTTTTCAGAGAAGCTGAATTTCTGACCCTTTCGCCTGACCTCGAAAATTATCCGGTACTGAAAAATGCTTACTCTGCGGTAAAAAGGGTATAGCTCACCCTTATAATTACACATTAACATTATATTAAAAATCCAAGTAAAAATCAAGAATGTTTGAACGATTTGTTAATATCTAAACAGAAAAAAAAGCGCCGCGCTTTTATGCAATTTGACGAAAAAGAAAAAACCGCCCGACGGGCGGTGCTGCGGTTATTTTGTTTTCTGTCTGTACTTTTCTCTTGTTGCCATTCCGCCGCGCAGGTGTCTTTCCTGCTTGTTTTTATCAAGCACCTGCCTTACCTTGAGGTAAAGCTCACCGTCAAGCCTCTTAAGGCGGCCTGTCACATCACTGTGTACCGTGCTTTTGCTTACCGAATTGGCTTTTGCCGCTGAACGCACGGTAGCAGAATTGTTGACTATATATACCGCCAGGGCTATTGCTCTTTCGTCTGCACTTATCTGCATATGATACCCCCTTGGTAGAGGTTATTCTGCAGATATTCATTTTATTACTGCAAAAACCGATATAAATACAGTATCCTCGGCTTAAAACTTTTTAATAATCATTTAACACAATGCTTTGAACTTTCAGTTACATTTATGATATATTTATAATTACAGATATGATAGAGATTATATTCCGAAGGAGAATCCCTATGGCTACAAAAGAATACAGTTGTGTAAAAAGAACTAAAAAGGCTTTTGAAATGAGCCTTGTTGAGCTTTCACAGGAAACCCCCTTTAACAAAATTACAGTTAAGCAGCTTTGTGAAAGAGCAGAGCTGAGCCGTAATGCCTTTTATTTTCACTACAGTGACATCAATGCCCTTATCGAGGATATTGAAAACAGCATCATAAAGGAAATTGAGGTACTGCTTGAAAGCCTTGACGAAATCGGCTTTCCCAAAAATGTTTATGCAAGCGTTGACGGTCTTGTCGACATCTTCGACAGACGCAAGGACACCTGCATGATGCTTTTTGATAAAACAACAAACAACATCACACAGCGTATGAATACACTTTTCTGCGACTTCAACTATAAATACTTTACCCAGTACCACCAGACCCCCGACAGAACAAACTTTGATTTTTACTATATGTTCCTTTCAAACGGCTTTTACGGTCTTATGCGCTACTGGTTTGCAAATTACGACAAGATGTCAAAAAGCGAGGTAACCGCCCTTGCTTACGTAATGATTAAGCGTCTTCTTGTTCCCGGTAACCCGGACATCAATTTTCAGAAATAATCGGTACACCGTCAGAAATGGCGGTGTATTTTTTAGCTTTCAATCAGTCCTCTTCCCCTCTCGGTAACTTTGTATCAGCTATCCCAAGCCAAAAAATGCCAAGCACAAAGCTTTGGAGGTGCAGCTCGATGCTGCACCTCCAAACTATTTTAATTTAATTTGTATGTTTGCTTTGGCGTTCACGCGCCTTATCATCACAGGAAACAAAGACCGACGAGAAGGGTTGCAGGATGGCGTTTTCTTCACCCCGAAGCCGTACGCGGTACTGCGAGAGGGTGAAAAAACGTCAGGCGCAAAGCAAAACTGACGGGAGTCAATGTCCCGTCAGTTTTCTATACTGCTTTTAAATTTATTTTTTCAGCTTTGCGCACTCATGCGCCCTTATCGTCGGTCTTTCAACCGTTGAGCATTTTGAAAATCTTTTTATTTGCTGCGTAAAGCTCCTTATAAGCTGCAAACATCTTATCATAAACGGGCTTGTTATCCTTATTGGGCTTGAATACCTTTTCAGCATCAATAAGCATATCAGCCTGCTCAATATCATCAATAACACCGAGACCTACAGCAACAACTACTGCCGCACCTACAGCACCTACGTTCTGAGGACTTGCAACAACCTCAACGGGTCTGCCGATACAGTCAGCAAGAATCTGGCTTGTAGAATCGTTGAGAGCACCACCGCCTACGAAGCGTACAACATCAGAGGTTCTTGTCTTTTTCTCGTGAGTTTCAAGCATCCAGCGCATATGCATGCATACACCCTCGATAACAGCTCTTATCATTTCGCTCTTGCCGCTTTCAATGCTGAGATTATAGAACATACCTCTTGCGTTGGGATCCTCAAAGGGGCAACGGTTACCGTGAAGCCAGGGAGTGAAAATAACACCGTTTGAGCCTGCGGGAATCTTTTCAATAACTGATGAAAGATACTGATAAAGGTTAGTGTATTCGCTTTCCATATCCTCGGCAACGTCGGTCTTTTTAAGATAAATACCGATTTCGTCAAGAGCAAGGTGATTCTTAACCCATTCAAGGCACTTACCTGCAGTTTCAAGCTCTGCAAAGTAGTTATAATAGCCGGGACGGGCACCTACAACTGCAGCAATCATAGCTGAAGCGTCAACGATGCTCTTATCAACAACGGTTGAAACCCAGCCTGATGTACCCATATAAATATGAGTGAAATTCTTTTTAACAGCACCTGCACCAACGCCGATAAGTGAAGCGTCCATACCGCCGCCGAATACAGTTGTGCCTTCCTTAAGGCCGAGCTCCCCGGCTGCCTTTGCTGTAAGTCCGCCAACAGCATCTGTTGACTTGATAATCTTTGCAAGGTGACGCATATCAACGTGAAGAATCTTGCATACCTCCTGGCTCCAGCACTTCTTGTGAATATCATAAAGAAGTGTGCCGAAGGCAGAGTCCTCAGTCATAATGAACTTGCCTGTCATTCTTGCAATAAGAGCTTCCTTAACGTCGAGCCACTTATGTACCTTTTCAAAATTGTCGGGCTCGTTGTTCTTTACCCAGTTGTATTTGAAAACGGGGTCCTTAACGGAAGCGGCAACTGCGCCTGTTTTAGCAAGTGAAATAAGAAGCTTGGGAATTGAAGCGCCTGCAATCTGAATTCCGTGAGCCATAAGCTCTTTTCGCTCTTTTCTTGCTCTCTGGTCCATATAGCTCATTGCACGGCGTACGGGAAGACCGTCCTTATCAACGAGAACAAGACCCTGTGCCTGTGAGCAGAAGGAAATACCGTCAATCTGCTCAGGCTTAATATCACATTTTTTGAAAATCTCCTTTGTTGTTTTGCACATTGCATCCCACCATTCGTTGGGATCCTGCTCTGCGCCGCCGTCGGGATAAATGTAAAGCTCATATCCCTCAATAGCGTCTGCAAGAAGCTTTATTGAGCTATCGATTTCATAAAGACAGGTTTTAACACCTGTTGTGCCGATATCATAGGCAAGTGCGTATTTCATAATGTTTTTTTCCTTTCAAATTTAATCTTTAAGTGCTGCTTTTATAAATCTCAAAATATTCTGCACGGCAAATTCATCCTTTTGGAAAATGTCCTTACCGGCATATATTTCATATCTTTTTTTATAGTAATCACAGGCGTAGGAAAACTGAATGTTCATAAGAAGATTATCTACAAAGAACGCTGCCATACCCGGGTCGATGTCGGTGCGTATTTCACCTGCAACCTGACCGTCGATGATAACCTTTTTGTAGGCCGCCGCCGTAACCGTTTCCATATCGGAAGCAATTTTATCGGCAAGCTCTGCATTGCTTTCACTTGTAACCTCATTGTAAAGCTTGATAAGCACTGAATTTATTCTTGAAAACTCAATTGCAATGCGTACAATCTTTTCAAGGCGTGTCATAACATCCTCATCGGAATTTGTAACAGCATCAATGATTGTCTTAAGGTTATCTATTCCGTAGTTGACGCTTGTAAGAAAGAGATCGGTTTTAGTATCGAAATACTTATAAAGTGAGCCGACGCTGACCTCTGCCTTTTTTGCAATGATATTGATGTTAGCATTCTCAAAGCCGTTGAAGGCGAACTCCCTTACGGCAATTTCAAGAATTTTTCTGCGCTTTTCCTCGGGGATATTTTCAAATGTAGGTTTACAGTAAAGCTTATAACCTTCCATATTGTCTCCGTTCCTGATGTTTTTACTTATTTTAACAGTATTTTCAGTAATTTGCAAGTGCTGTTATATTCTGTCCATTGCAGAGCTGTTCATAGCAAAGCGGAGAATATTCATGGCACTTCTCTGCATTTCGCCGTAGGTGATGCCCTCGTTTTTGCCGAGAGTTTTAAGAAGTGTACCGTCGGGCTTCTTTATAATGCATACTCTGCCGCCACCGGGCATAAGAAGGTCAACCTGAGCACGGACTCTGTAGGCCTGGTCGCACATTTCGGGGAATTCCTGACTCTTTGACTTTTTCATCCACCAGTCAGTCATAACGTTGCCCTCATAGCCCCACTCCTCACGAAGGACTCTCGTGCAAAGCTCGTAGTTGTAATGACCCCATACACCGTTGATAAGGTTGTAGGATGTCATTATGTTCTTGGGCTTGCCTTCCTTGACGCAGATTTCAAAGCCTCTTAAATAAATCTCACGAAGAGCTCTTTCCGAAAGACGTGAATCATTGCCTGCACGGTTATATTCCTGGCTGTTACAAGCAAAATGCTTGGGACAGGCTGAGCGCTTATTGTTCTGTATACCTCTTACGGCTGCTGCTGCAATTTTACCGCAAAGGAAGGGGTCTTCTGAATAATACTCAAAGTTTCTGCCGCAAAGGGGGCTTCTGTGAATATTGATACCGGGAGCAAGAAGAACATCACTGCCCTTATCTGCCATTTCACCTGAAACTGCGGTGTAAACCTTTTCTACAAGCTCATCATCAAAGCTGCAGGCAAGCAATGTGCCGATAGGAATAAGTGAGCAGCAGGCTGAAAGTCTGATGCCTGAGGGGCCGTCTGTTGTGGTTACTGCGGGAATACCCTTCTGACGAAGTGAGGGAAGTACACCTGCAAAGCAGCCTGCATTACCCGGTACACCCAGAGGACTGCCCATTATATAAGCGCCTCTTGTAATTGCCTCAAGCTCCTTTTTGTCAAGCTGAGCAACAAACTCCTCCATTGTGTTTTTGCCGTTCTTTACATCGATAAGCTTTATACCCTTATCACCTGTAAGAGGAATATCCTTGGGAAGACCGTCGGAGATAATCTTTTTAAGGTCGTACCTTCTCTTTGTAGCCTTTTGCTTCTTTATTTCATATTTGTCACCGTTTTTAACTGCGGTGATGATTTCAAAATCACTCTGGGGTGCAGATACCTGACGAAGCTCTTTTACAACAATGTCTTCTACATAAGCCTTTGTGAAAACAGTTTCAGCATCGCGCACGTTGTCACCAAGAGCAACACCGTATTCGCCTGCTTCAATTACATAACAGAACTGATGTGCAGTAGCTCCTCTGTCATCGTAGCTTGCAAAATATTCAAAGGGAACAAGGAGAGTAAGCTTTTCACTCTCACCCTTTTTAATAAGTGAGGTTTTCTTGTAGGCCGCAAGCTCTCTTACGGGGTTACCGAGCTTTCCGCAGGGCTTTTCGGCATATGCCTGAAGTATGTATCTGCCGTCGTATTCACCCTCATTTTTAACAGTGCAGCTGATTTCAACACCCTTTTCCTTTTCTTCTGTGCTTACGCCCTCAACAGCAAACTTACTGTATGAAAGACCGTAGCCGAAGGGATATTTCACGCCGTCCTTATTGAAGGTTTCAAAGTAACGGTAGCCTACATAAACATCCTCGGTATAGTTATTGAAATCCTTTGCACCGAAGTCCTTTGCACAAGGGAAGTCCTCGTATTTTCTTGCAACGGTGGCAGTAAGCTTACCTGAAGGATTAACCTTACCTGTGAGAAGGTCACATACTGCGTTGCCGCTTTCCATACCACCCTGCCAAACGAGAAGCACGGCAGAAATCTTATCACCGAATTTCTCCATCCATGTAAGGTCCATGATGCAGCCGATATTAAGAAGCACAACAACCTTATCATATTCACCGGTAACGGCAGTAAGCATATCAATTTCTTCGTCAGTGATATAGTAGCTGCCCTTTTCAAGAGCGTTTTCTCTGTCCTCACCGCTTGAACGGCCGATTACGACAACAGCTGTATCCCCGTCCTTTTTGCCGAGAGTAACCTCTCTTGCAGTAAGGGGCATTTCGGGATAAAATCTGGGCCACTGACCCCATACACCGTGGTCAACGGGATTTTCTGCACACCATGCTTCATAGCACTTTGCAAGATTTTCGTTAAGCTCAAGCTCATCACAGCTTCTTACACCCTCTGTAAGACTTACTGCATAGGGCTTGTTAACGTCACCGCCTGAGCCGTAGCCTGTATAGAACCAATCGTTCTGAACTCTGCCGAAAAGAGCAACGCGGCTGCCCTTTGAAAGAGGAAGCACACCGTTGTTTTCAAGAAGAACCGCGCCCTGTGCAGCAGCGTCACGAAGGATTTCAGGCATACCGGGAGTAATTACCTTAGGAGCCTTGCTTCTTGCCTGCTCTGCCTGGGAAAGGCTGTTGAATTTAGCATAAACAGCTCCGCCGATTCCAACGATTTTTTCAACTACTTTGTTCATTTTTTATCTCCTTTTTTATCTCCTTTTTTATTCAATGTCAAGTATGTTCTTGAATTTATTTCTGTTAATCTCGTGAACGATAACCGAAACAATAATGATGCCAACTGAAAGACCGCTTGCTATACGAAGCAGAGAAATTATTGAATCATAGAAGTTTTCTATTTCGCCCACAACAAAATAATAGGTTGTGTAATAAAGCTTGCCTCCGGGCACAAGGGGGATAATTGAGCATGCAAGAATAGGTGTGGCAGGAGCCTTTGTCACTCTTGCCATAACCTCGGCATATACTGTTGCACCGAGGGCAGGAAAAATGTTCTGCAAAAGCTCATGGTCAAAGAAGTGGCAGGATATTACATATATAGTGCATGTAATTGCACCGCCTATTGCTGAAATTATAACTCTTTTTTTATTTGAACGGAAAAGCAGGGTAAAGCCGAAGGTGCCTATAAGACCCGAAATGACTATCCGTAAAGCTTCATTGATATCCATAGCGCACCTCCTTAAAATACACTGTTGCCGAGAATAATCGCAACAGCATAACCGCAGGCTATTGCCATGGCGATAATAACCGATTCGAGAAGTCTCAAAAGACCTGACATAATATCACCGCAAAGCATTTCCCTTACAGAGTTTACAAGCATAAGTCCGGGAATGAGCAGCATTATGTCACCTATCATTATCATATTTGCATTTTCACCGAAGCCGAGCTTTACGAACAAAAGAGCAAGTACACCTGCAAGAAAGGATGAAAGAGCCGTATAGAAAAGTCGGTTTACACCCGTAGCCTTTATATAGGCATTCATAAGATAAATAACAAAGGCGATAGGAGCTGAAGCAGCCGCATCAAGAAGATTTCCGCCGAAAAATACCGTAAAGCCCATTGCACCTATAATATAACCGAGACAGACTGTTGGTCTGAAGGGCTTCTTTTTTACAAAAATAGCCTTAAGCTCTTCGGCTGCAACATCAATGTCGGGTGTGGTCGCGCAGATTTTTCTTGACAGGGAGTTAAGCTGCTCGAGTCTGTCAAAGTTGGGCGCATAGGAGTATATACGGCGCATCTGAGTTTGTGTGCTGCCGTTCTCATCAATAACAGTGGCATAGACCATTGAAATAATTGAAAAAACCTCTGTTCTGCTGATGCCGTATGCAAAGCAGACTCGCCTTACGGTTTCCTCAACACGGTTGATTTCTGCACCGCACTGAACCATGCTTTTACCAAGGTCAAGTGCAAGGCTTAATACCTTTTCATTGGTGATACCGTCACCCTTTGTATTTTCAATTACATTATCCTGCATAATTTACCACTTGATCCCTTCAGGTTTTTATACACAATTACCCAATATACATAGTTAATTATAATACTCCGAAGCCTTAAAAGTCAATACTATTCGCTTCATATCTGACGGTTATGTCATACTTTCTTATATATTCTCCGCTTGCCTCGTCTCTTATTACCGTAGCCTTGTTCTGCGACAGCAAGCGCACAAGATTATACACGTCAAGCCATATCTGATTTTCGCCCTCCTTCTGGCTTTCGTCAAATATAAGCTGCATACCGAAATGAAGATGCGGCACGTTCATTCCGTTTACATTTTCCTTTTCACTGTAGCCTGTCATTCCCATGTAGCCTATCACCTGCCCCGGCTTTACGGTTACCCCCTCTTCAATACCCTCGGCATAGGGTCTGTCCTTTCTTAAATGGGCATAATAATAAGAGCGCTTACCGTCGTGGCTTCTTATCCCGAGGCGCCAGCCACCGTATCTGTTCCAGCCTATACATTCCACTACTCCGCCCTCAACCGCAACTATAGGTGTGCCTATATACCCCATAAGATCGTTACCGAGATGCTGACGCTTGTAGCCGTAGCTTCTTGATGCTCCGAAATCGTCATAATGAGAATAGGAAAAGCCCTCTGCAACAGGGCTGTAGGCAACAAGACCGTAGCCCGTAACAAGCTTTTTTCCACCCTGACCGTCAGGTGCCTCCTTTTCGTAAACGCCCAAAAGTCCCGAAAGTATGGCCGAAAAGGTCTGCTTATAGTAGCTGTAGTGTTTGTTGTTCTGCATAAGCTCATCTATTGTATAAGCCTCACCGAGCTCTGAAAGCATCGCGTCGAGATTTGCTTTTTTATAGCTTCCCCAACTGTTGCCGTTTTTACAAGCAAGATAAGAAAGCGAATCTATCCAGCTTATGTGGTAAAGCTTGCCGTAGGTATCAATATCAAGCTGCATTGTATCCTTGAGAGCCTGAAGCGATACATTCATTTCTGCCCACTTTATGTAGCTTGTGTTTTCGGCTGTATTTTGTGCCTTTACATTGGTATAAAAGGACATAACCACGCAAACAAGGGCGAGTATCAATGACACAAAGCCTGCAAGCCTTCTTTTATCGAGACGAAAAACCATCAGCACCACTTCCTTCATATAAGCCTATGCTGAAAAGCCCTGCAGAATTCAAATTGTTTTATTATTCGGTTTTGCAACATATATATTAAAAATAATTAAGAATGCGACATTTCACTTTATTTATGTTTCATAATATTGTACTATTAAGCCAATAAAAGCAACACTTTCTTGCTTTTTGTTTTATTTAACCAACTTCTGATTCTCTAATATCTGTAAACCGACGGCTGCGAGAAATTCGCAGCCGTCGGTTTTTCTTCACCCGAAGGTGTACAATGGTACTCCGAGAGAGTAAAAAAAAGACAAGCACAAAGCTACGGCGATGCAGTTCGATACTGCACCGCCGTACTAATGATATTCTTTTTGTTTTACTCTGCTTTGTGCGTTCCTGTGCCGTTGTCGGAAAAAATCGACTGGCGAGAATGGTGCAGGATGTCCTTTTCTTTACCCCGAAGGCGTACAATGGTACTCCGAGAGGGTAAAAAAAGGACAAGCACAAAGCTACGGCGATGCAGTTCGATGCTGCACCGCCGTACTAATGATATTCTTTTTGTTTTACTCTGCTTTGTGCGTTCCTGTGCCGTTATCGACAGTCGGAGGTGTTCTGTGCTTTATAGTAGTTCATAAGACAGCCTTCAAGAATGATTGTCTTCTCCTCTTCGGTAAGACCCTTAACATAAAGAGTAATGTCCTTTACGCTATCCCTTGTAATCACCTTCGCAGGAATTTCTTCAATGCCGTTTTTGATTTTTTCACGGATTGAGGGAACGTATACGTAATCTCCGTCAGCGTAATTGAACTCGGTATCCTTGCTGATTGTAAAGGGAAGAATACCCCAGTTGATGCAGTTGCTGCGGTAACGCTTTGTGGCAAATTCATAGCAGATATTACCAAAGCCACCGAGCACCTTCTGACAGGAGGCTGCCTGCTCTCTTGCGCTACCGTCACCGGGGCGGCAGGCAAAAATACATGAGCCAAACTGTGTATGCTTTGCTGTTTCAGCTGCGTTATCGGTTACTCTTGAAAGCACCTCGTTTACCTCTGTGCTTTCGCTTTCGCGTCTGCTCTTTTCCTCTGCGGCAACGGCCTTTGCTCTGCCTACATATTCAGGAATGCGGCGCGAAAGAGCAAACTCTGCAAGTCTGAGAGGATTTGAACGGTAGGATGAGGTTTCACCTGAAGGAATAAGCTCGTCGGTTGTTGTAACATCATCGTGAATAACGGCTGCAAGCTTGAGAAGAAGATTATCCTCGAGCTCATACATTGCGGGCCAGTCTGTGATATTGGGGCCGAGCTTGAGCTCATAATCGGCATCTGCCTTTTTAAAGCCCTGATATACTCTCTTTTCGTAAACGCCCTTTTCAAAGGCATATTCCTTATCGTAAGCAGGAATTTCCACATCTGTTGCGGCAGTAAGAACACCCTTGTTGAGTGCAGTTGCAGCTATTGAACGGCTGTCCATAAGAGCAACGGAAGCAAGCTGACCGTCACCGGGCTTACTGCCTTCACGGTTGGGGAAGTTACGGGTTGTGTGTCTGATTGAAAGACCGTTGTTTGCAGGAACATCACCTGCACCGAAGCAGGGACCGCAGAAGCAGGGCTTGAACACTGCACCGGCTTCAAGAAGCTTGCCCTGGACTCCGTTGCGGATAAGTGCAAGGTTAACAGGCACACTTGAGGGATAAACTGAAAGATTGAAGTAGCCGTCACCTATATCCTTACCGTCAAGGATTGCTGCAGCCTCACAGATATTTTCAAACATACCGCCTGCACAGCCTGCAATAATACCCTGGTCAACAAGAATTTTACCGTCCTTGATTTTATCCTTGAGGCGGAAATCAACCTTATCACCGAACTGAGCCTTTGCAGCCTTTTCAACCTCGTAGAGGATTTCAGGATTCTGCTGAAGCTCGTGAACTGTATAAGCGTTTGAGGGGTGGAAGGGAAGCGCAATCATGCTTTCGATTTTGCTAAGGTCGATACGGATAGCCATATCGTAATAAGCAACCTTTTCAGGCTTCATTTCCTTGTACTCATCGGGTCTGCCGTGAGCTACAAAATATTCCTTAACCCTGCTGTCAGTTTCCCATATTGAGGAAAGACATGCAGTTTCTGTTGTCATAACATCAATACCGATACGGAAATCCATTGAAAGATTTTCTACACCGGGACCTACAAATTCAAGCACCTTGTTTGTAACAAGGCCCTGCTTGAACACTGCACCGCAAAGAGCAATTGCAACGTCATGAGGACCGATGCCTGCCTTGGGAGCATTTTCAAGATAAACGAGCACAACCTGAGGAGGATTAACGTCCCATGTATTTGAAAGCAGCTGCTTTACAAGCTCGGGACCACCCTCGCCTACTGCCATTGTACCAAGTGCACCGTAACGGGTATGGCTGTCAGAGCCGAGAATCATTTTACCGCAGCCTGCCATCATTTCACGGGCATACTGATGAATAACTGCCTGGTTAGCGGGAACATAGATACCGCCGTACTTTTTAGCAGCGGAAAGACCGAAAACGTGGTCGTCCTCATTTATTGTACCGCCTACTGCACAAAGGCTGTTATGGCAGTTTGTCATTGCATAGGGAATGGGAAACTCCCGAAGACCGCTTGCCCTTGCAGTCTGAATGATACCGACATAAGTAATATCGTGAGAAATAAGTGCATCGAATTTGATTCTCATTTTCTCGTCGTCGGGTCTTGTGTTGTGAGCGTTGAGAACAGAGTAGGCAAGAGTGCCGTTTCTGTCCTTGCGGGGAGCAAGTCCCATTGCCTCAAGCTGAGCCTTCTGCTCGGCTTCACTTCCGTTTATAAGTGTTCTGCCTTCTACAAGGTGAACACTGTTGTTTATAATTTCAAGCATAATTTACATCCTTTCTTAAGGGCTTTAATCAAAAATTACATCCTTGTATTTACCTTTTTTATTTCTGGGATATTCGCGTATTCTGCTGACATAATCGGGATTGATTATCTGAAGATTTTCCTTTTCTTCTATAAGTATGCCGTTTTTACCAATCTCTTTAACGGTACCGACAACCTGACTGTTAAAGGTATAAAAAATACATCTTTTACCTATAAACTGTTCGGCTAATTTAAGCATATCCTTTCCGCTTCCTTTCCTTTTGCTTATCATTCTTTTTATAATATACTGCTTCTGCTGTCTGAAAATTATAAAAAGAATTGCAAATAAAAATATTACACTGAAATAGCTTTCCATAATTACTCCTGTTTTACAATTGCTGAAGACAGGCTCTACTGCCTGTTCATCTGCGGTAAACGCTGTTTATCTCTGCAAAATAGCGCTTATCAATGCCTGCAAGACCTTCACTGCCGATACGGAAGGACCAGTTATCCTCACTTGTACCGGGGATATTCATTCGTGCATCCTTACCGTAGCCACACATATCCTGAACGGCAACAATGGCAATTTTTGCACTTGAACGCCACACAGCCTCTATAACAGCGCGACAGGAGGGACTGTAGTGTCCGCCCTCTCCCCAGTTGTTACCGCCGAAGCAGCAATAACGAAGAGCAAAGGCTCTTTCTCTTTCGCCTGCATCCCAGAGCCAACCGAGAATTGTGTTGTTATCGTGAGTGCCTACATAGGCAACACTGTTTATAGGATAGTTATGGGGAAGGTGCGTACTGTCCCCATCGGGGTCAAAGCCGAACTGAATTACTCTCATTCCGGGGAAAGCGGTGTCCTCAAGAAGCTTCACCACATCCTCACCGAAGGTGCCAAGGTCCTCTGCAACAATGGGGAGACTGACAAATTCATCCCTGAAGGCATTGAAAAGCTTCATACCGGGACCGTCAATCCATTTTCCGTTTTTGGCAGTTTTGCTTTCGGCAGGTACTGCCCAATAGGATGCAAAGGCTCTGAAATGGTCGATGCGCACCTTGTCAAAAAGCTTAAGTGAATGGGCAAGACGCTTTTTCCACCAGGTAAAACCGTTTTTCTCCATCTTATCCCAATCATAAAGGGGGTTGCCCCAGAGCTGACCGTCCTCGGAGAAATAATCGGGAGGTACGCCTGCAACAAAGGAGGGCGCAAGACTCTTTTCATTTATCTGAAACTCTCCCCTGTTTGCCCACAGGTCTGCACTGTCACGGCTTACATAAATAGGCATATCACCCATAAGCTCAATGCCTATGCTGTTTGCATACTCCTTCAAAGCTCTGAACTGGGTAAAGAAAACATATTGGGTGAAAATATAAAAATCGATTTCAGCCTTATGCTTATCCTTAAGCTTAAGTGCTTCTTCATATTTAACATATTCACTGTCCCATTCCCACCAGGGCTTAAGTGCAAAAGCATCCTTGAGAGCCATGTAGTAGGCATAGGGTAAGACCCATTCATTCTGTGAGACGAAAATATCAACAAGAGCCCTTGTATCAGCATCAAGTCTGCTGAAAGCCTTATGAAGTGTTGCTAATCTTTTTTCAAGGGCGAAGCTGTGATTTGAAGCATATACAGAGCCGTCATATTCATTTTCCTTAAGCTCTGCTTCTGTTATAAGACCTGCTTTAAAAAGCAGATATGGGTCAATAAGGGCTATGTTCCCCGCAAAGGCACTGCTAGAGCAATAGGGAGAGCCACTCATATCAACGGGATTAAGGGGAAGGGTCTGCCATAAGGAGAAGCCCATTTCACGAAGAGATGAAGCAAATTCCCTGGCCTCGTTACCCATTGTGCCCGTAGCATATTTTCCCGGCAGGCTTGAAATGTGCATAAGCACGCCGCCGTATCGTCTGTTATTCATTGGTTTCACATCCGTTTGCTGTAAATAAACTTAAGTATATATTATACAGTTATATTTTAAAGGTTTCAAGTGGTAAACGATAATTTTATCTGTTCAATTTGAAACGCCCTTCACAGAACAGGAATTTCAGGCCTGTCCGTACTGTTGAGAATGTTGCAGGATGACTTTTTCTTCACCCCGAAGGCATACATCAGTACTCCAAAAGGGTGAAAAATGTCAAAGCAATGCAAAAAGAGGTTGAAAGCCAACATTTCAACCCCTTTTTATAAGTTCAGTTTTTTATTACTTTTACGTACTTTAATTTTTTTTGCATTGCCGGTCTTGTGATTTTATCGACAGTACGAAATTATTTTTTTGCTGACTTTGCTACTATACTGCCAAGAGCAACAATTGCAATTACGTTAGGAAGAACCATAAGCTGGTTGAACATATCTGTAAGCTCCCATACAAGGTTGTTTGAAGCAAGTGAGCCAAGGAAAATGAACACAGTTGCAATAACAAAATATACGGGAAGAGCCTTTTTACCGAAGAGATTTTCGAAGTTGATTTTACCGAAGTAGTTCCAGCTGATAATGGTTGAGAATGCAAAGAAGAACAGGCATATTGCTACGAAAATACCTGCGGCTGAGCCACCGAATGCCTTACCGAAGGCAAGCATTGCCATATTTGTCTTTTCAACGCCCTCTGCTGAGCCTGAAGCAAGCACACCGTCTGAGGTGTAAAGGGTTGAAATAACAACAAGACCTGTCATTGTAAGAACTACAAAGGTATCGATGAATACACCGATCATAGCTGCAACGCCCTGATCGTGAGGCTTTTTAACCTCTGCAAGTGCGTGAGCGTGAGGAGTTGAACCCATACCTGCTTCGTTTGAGAAGAGACCTCTTTTTGCACCCTGGCTGATAGCAGTCTTGAGCGCGTAACCGATACCGCCACCGATGATTGCATCAGGCTGGAAAGCGTACTTGAAGATCATACCGATGGCTTCGGGAACATACTTTGCTCTTATGATAAGAACAACGATACCGCCAGCAAGATAAAGAATAGCCATAATGGGAACAAGCTTTTCTGTTACGGAAGCAATTCTCTTTGCACCGCCAAGGAATACAAGAGCGGAAAGCACTGCAACAACAACACCGATTATCCAAGAGGGAATTGAAAATGCTGTAGCAAAGGATTCACCGATTGAGTTTGACTGAACCATTGCACCCATGAAGCCGAGAGCAAGGAATGCTGAAATTGCAAAGAACTTTGCAAGGAAGGTACCGAACTTACCCGGGAATGCCTTTTTGATGTAATAAACAGGACCGCCTGCATATGTTCCGTCATCCTGCTTTACTTTTGTATCCTGAGCAAGAACTGCTTCAGCGTAAATTGTTGCCATACCGAAGAAAGCAATAATCCACATCCAGAAGATAGCACCGGGGCCGC
>JBGVGP010000075.1:0-4705 GCA_045121735.1 Acutalibacteraceae bacterium | reverse complement strand
TTCTTCAGTGGGCAAAGTACGACAGTGAAACAGCAGGCAACGGCTTCATCACTGCAAACGATACAAGTAAGAAGATTATGTTCATCTGCACAATTATCCCTGCAGTTGTTTATACAGGCGTATGGCTTCTTATGCGCTTCGGTTATCCTCTTACCAAGGAAAAGCTTGAACCCATTTACGCTTTCATCCGTGAAAAGAGAGAATCAGCACAGCAGAGTGCCTGATTTGAAGTAGTCAGTAGTCAGGAAACCGCCCCGAATTCGGGGCGGTTTTTTTATGCTTATCCCAATGTCTTAACAGGGTCGGATTCCATACCGTCTTTTATAATTTCAAAATGAAGGTGAGGACCTGCTTTGCTTTCGCAGGGCACAGAATCGATTATACCCACACTGTCACCCTTTTCAAGGCTCTGACCTATTCCGACGCTTTCGCCCTGCTTAAGTCCGCAGTAGCGTGCCGTAAAGCTTCCGTAATCCACCTCGACGGTGTAGCCGTAGGCTGAATCCACAATAACCCTGCTTACCTTTCCCTTGCCTACGGAAACGGCTTCGTCACCCTCCTTGACGGCAATATCTATGCCGTTGTGGGTACGCCAGTCGTTCATGGTCTCGCAGTAAATCGGGATTTCGGGGGAGTACTGTCTTATAATTTCACCGTCGTGTGGCTTTATAAAGGTCTGTGAGGCTATTACAGAAACTGCCGCAGAGGTTGTTACCTCTTCGGTGGCTTCGGCTTCTTCCTCGGTTGCGCCGGCCGTTTCTTCCGTGGCTTCCTCGGTTGTGCTTTCTTCGGTATCAGCTTCCTGCTCATATTCAGCTTCATCTTCTTCAGCTTCTGTTGTAAATATACGTGGGTCACTTACATCTGACTGATAGTTGTTTACCTGCCTTGTTGTGCTGATTTCAGGCAAAAGCTCCTTGGTATGCTTTATTGTCTGTGAATAGATTATACCTATTGCCGCGGCTGTAAGGCAGAAACTTACCGCTGCCATAATGTAAATGCTTTTCCCCTTTGAAAATTTTTCTTTTAAATTAAAGCTTTTCATAAAATCGTCCCTTCGGAATTATTTGCACTTTAATTATTGACAGCTCTTTTTTTGCTTATGCAGTAAAAAAATCGAAAAAAAGAAGAAAAAAGTTCGAACAAATGTTTGCATTTTTGATTTTTATGTGCTATAATAGCATTGCACGAACATTTGTATCAATATATTAAACCTGAAAGAGGTATAAATATGAATCAGTTAAGTGAAAACCAATTCCGCATACTTGAATTTCTTAAGGAGCGTTCGGGCTCGGGTATAGTTCCCTCGGTAAGAGAAATCTGTCAGGCAGTAGGTCTTAAATCAACCTCCTCCGTTCAGGCAAATCTCAACATACTCGAGGAAAAGGGATATATCGTCCGTGACCCGCTTCTTAAAAGGTCAATACGCATTGTCGGACAGGCAGAAAACATCCGTCACGTGCCCCTTCTCGGTGTTGTAACGGCAGGCTTGCCTATTCTTGCAGTTGAGCAGATTGAATGCTATCTTCCCTTTACAGGCCCTGTAGCAGGGGATAAGGAGATGTTTGCCCTTCGCGTAAGAGGCGAGAGCATGCTTGATGCAGGCATTTATGACGGTGACATACTTTTCGCCGAAAAGACACCTGTTGCAAGAAACGGTGACATCGTTGTTGCCCTTGTTGAAGACGAGGCAACTGTAAAGACATTTTACAAGGAAAACGGTCATTTCCGTCTTCAGCCTGAAAATGACGCCTTTGAGCCTATTATTGTCAATGAGGTTATTATTCTCGGTAAGGTAATTGCAATGATGCGTTATTTTTAAATGCACTTAGCAGTTACGCGTGGGAGCATAGTTTTTATATCCTTAATTTCTTACCACACGTATTGTGAAATATAATTTTATTTGAAAAGTTATTCTGAAACGCCCTCCAAATTTTGGAGGGCGTTTTCCTGACTACTGACTACTAACTACTCTATATAGTTTTTTCAAATTTAAAAATTCCCCCTTCATTGACATACTTCTTATTCTTCGGCGGGTATACTCTTATTATAAATAAAATAATGAGGTGAATTTTATGTGTACCGCTATAAGCTATAAAACCAAAACCCACTACTTCGGCAGAAACCTGGACATGGACTGCTCCTTTGGTGAAAGCGTTGTTGTAATGCCCCGTAATTTCCGTTTTTCCTTCCGACAGACCGAAAGCATCAACACTCCCTTTGCACTTATAGGAACGGCACTTGTAAAGGAGGGTATACCTCTTTTTTACGATGCAACCAATGAAAAGGGGCTTAGTATGGCAGGGCTGAACTTTGTGGGAAACGCTTATTTTCCGCCTCCTGTAAAGGATGAAATAAACATAGCACCCTTTGAGCTTATACCCTGGGTGCTGATGCAGTGTGACAGTGTGAAAAGTGCCCGTGCCTTACTTGAAAAAACAAATATAGCGCATATTGATTTTTCGTCGGAGCTTACCGTTGCCGAGCTTCACTGGATAATAAGTGACGATAAAAAATGTCTTGTGCTTGAGTGTACAAGACAGGGGATGATGCTTTATGAAAACCCCGTAGGCGTGCTGACTAATAATCCGCCATTTCCAATGCAGCTTTTCGGGCTTAACAATTATATGTGTCTTTCAAATCAGCCACCTGCAAACAATTTCAGTAAAAGCTTTGCCCTTACTGAGTACAGCCACGGCATGGGCGCAATAGGTCTGCCCGGAGATTCAAGCTCCTCGTCTCGATTTATCCGCGCCGCCTTTAATAAAATGAACAGCGTTTATCAGAACAGTGAGCTCAAGCGTGTAAGTCAGTTTTTTCATATTTTGGCCTCGGTGTGTCAGATCTGGGGTACCGTTCAATTGAAAAACGGCAAGTATGAGTACACGGTTTACAGCAGCTGCTGCAACACAAAAAAGGGGATTTACTACTACACCACCTATGATAATTCTGCGGTAAGGTCTGTCGATATGCATAAGCAGGACCTTGACGGCAGTGAGCTTTATTGCTTTAAGATGGAGTGAAGAAAAAACAATAAAAGTTTTGGTCAAGCTTTTTCAAAAGCTTGTCGGGGCTTAAGGGGTGAAACCCCTTACTGTAAAAAACAAAGTCACGGATAAGCTTATTTTGCATCCGTGACTTTATTATACTGTTAATGTTATCATGACCTCGCCGGTCGGGCATTACTTTTCTTGAAAGAAAAGTAACCAAAAGAACTTTGATTGTCTTTTATTCCATCTCAAAGCTGCCTGTGTAAAGCTGATAATACTTGCCGCCTTCGTCAATAAGCTTCTGGTGGTTGCCCTCTTCAATGATTTCGCCTTTTTCAAGAACAACTATGTTATCAGAGTTTCTTACAGTTGAAAGTCGGTGAGCGATAACAAATACAGTCTTGTTATCCATAAGCTTATCCATGCCTATTTCAATAAGGCGCTCTGTTCTTGTGTCAACGCTTGAGGTTGCCTCGTCAAGAATGAGAAGAGGTGCGCCTGCTACAGCAGCACGGGCAATGTTTATAAGCTGTGCCTGACCTACAGAAATATTGGTAGCGTCGGGCTTGATTTTTGTTTCATAGCCCTCGGGAAGCTTTTCAATAAAGTAGTGAGCATTTGAAAGCTTTGCAGCTGCAATGATTTCCTCATCGGTTGCGTCGAGCTTACCGTAACGAATGTTATCCTTGATAGTGCCCGAGAAAAGCTTTGTATCCTGAAGCACCATAGCCATTGAACGGCGAAGGTCATCCTTTTTGATGTCCTTTACAGGAATACCGTCGTAAAGGATTTCGCCCTTATCAATTTCATAAAAACGGTTTATGAGGTTGGTGATGGTTGTTTTACCTGCACCTGTTGAGCCTACAAAGGCAATTTTCTCGCCTTCCTTTGCGTTGATGTTGATATTCTTAAGCACCTCTGTGCCTTCAACGTAGGAGAAGGTTACATCCTTAAGCTCAATGTTACCCTTGAGAGGACGGTACTGTACACCGTCCTGCTCGGGGATTCTCCAGGCAAATTCGCCCTCGTCACCTTCGGCTTCAACATCTTCACCCATAGCGTTTTTAATAAGTCTTACAAGAGTTGTTTTACCCTCGTCGGTTTCCGGGTCAGTGTCGAGAACCTCGAAAATACGCTCTGCACCTGCAAGAGCAGCAACAAGTGAGCTGTAGCAGCCTGCAAGGGATGCAATGGGAGAGGCGTAGCTTTTTGACTTGTCAAGATAAGTAACAAGCACGGGTACATCCATTTTTCCGTTTATAACAAGGAAAGCACCGAGGAAAACAACAATAGCGTAGTTTACGCGGGTAATCATTGACATAAGCGGACCCATAAAGCCACCGATGATGTTTGCCTTTACACCGGTTTTACGGTAGTTTTCGTTAAGCTCGTTGAACTGAGCCTTTGTGTTTTCTTCACGTGAGAAGAGCTTTACAACCTTGATGCCCTTGATATACTCTTCAATATAGCCGTTACATTCGGCAATAGCCTTCTGCTGCTTTTTGAAAAGAGGAGAGCATTTGCTTGTGATTAATATTACCACCGTAAACATAAGCACAATTGCAACGGATATGGTAAGAGTAAGTCGGAGGCTCATTGCAATCATAATACCGATTGTAAGCACTGCCTGAATTGAAGAGGAAATAAGCGTGGGGAAGTTGCTGTTTACAAGGTCGCTGACCTTGCCTACATCGTTTGTAAAGTGGCTCATTATT
>JBGVGP010000074.1:0-11491 GCA_045121735.1 Acutalibacteraceae bacterium | reverse complement strand
CGTTTATGAGGCAGGTGAGACCGTTTCGAAAAAGGAGCTTTTTGACTGTCTTGTTGTTTACAGCGCCAACGATGCCTTAAGCGTAATTGCCTATGAGGTTTCGGGCTCACTTGAGGCCTTTATTGCAGAAATTCAGGCGCTTGTTAAAAAAATCGGCTGTACCTCAACGGTTATTAAGAATATTCACGGATTTGATGAGGACGGTCAGTACACCACAGCACAGGACGTTGCTAAAATCATCAAATATGCAATACAGTATCCCGCCTTCAATGAGGCGTTCAATATGAGTGAGGTAACACTCAAGGAAACCGATCAGAATGATGAGCGTATTTACAAATCCTCAAACAAAATGAAAAATGCCGCTATTGCCGATTATTACCACGCCTCGGTAACGGGCGGCAAGCAGACAAGCACCGAGCTTGCAGGTGAGTGCATAGCCGTTATCTCCAACGCAGACGGCTACTCCTACCTTACGGTTGTAATGGGCGGAGAGCTGACAGATATTGACGGTGACTACTACGATGAAAACACCTCAATGACAGATACAAAGCTTATGCTTGACTGGATTTATGAAAACATACGTTACAAGGTCATAGCCTCAAAGGACCAGACAATTACTAACGTTGACGTTGTGGCTGCCCAGGGCACCGAGAAGCTTCGTCTTATCCCCGAAAAGGAGACCTCAGCTCTTGTTCCTGCAAAGGTTACTCCTGCCTCGGTTATGTTTGAGGCGGTTGATAAGCCCGAAAGCCTTGTTGCTCCCATAAAAGAGGGCGAGGTTGTTGCAAAGGCAAATGTTTACTATGCAGGACATAAGCTTACCGAGATAAACCTTGTTGCTGCAGAAACGGTAAGGCTCAGCTTTGCAGGTCTTATGGCATCGGCGGCAAAAAAGATAATCGGTTCAACCCTGTTTATGCTTTTAAGCCTTGCACTTGCGCTTGTGGCTGTTTTGAGATTTGTACTTGACCTTAAGGACTTTTTCGATAAGGAAAGAAGAAAGAGCTTTGACCCGCTGCCCTCCTCCTTTGAGGTGCTTACTTCAAAAATTGCGGGACTTTTCAAAATAAAAAAGAAAAAGAAGAAAAAGAAGAAAAAGAAGCCCGTTAAAAAGGCGGCAAAAAAGCCGGTGCAGAATTCTGCTGCTGCAAGACCTGACGGCAGAAAAAGACCTCCCGTACAGGGTGAAAATGCACCTGCAGTAAAAAAGCCACAGCCCGCTGCTAAAAGAAAAGCTGCACCGCAAAAGGGTAAGCCTGTAGCAAAAAAAGCACAGCGCCCGGTAAATGATGCCACAAAAAAGAGCAAAAAGTAAAATAACGGTTAAAACTTTTTGTATCGCCTGTCTTTTCTTGACTTTTACGGTAGGTTAAGGTATTATTTAAGGTAGAGAATAATGCTTTTTTCGAAAGGATTGATTTATATGAGGAAAACTATGAAGGGGGCACTTGCCTTTGCTTTTATGCTTATTAGCATTATTTGCGTTTTTGCATTTTCATCTGCCGCTGCAAGCGACGGAAAATGGATTACTGCATGGGGTACAGCGCCCACAGAAATCGGTATTGACGGCTATGACAACATAACCGCATACGTGGGTAACGTTACGGCAAGAACCGTAATTACTCCCACCGCAGACGGCTCAGAGCTTCGTATCCGACTTTCAAATGTGTACGGAAAAAAGCCCCTTAAAATCAAAAAAGTTTTCGTTGCAAACAGCCTTGGTGAATCCAAGATTGACAAGAACTCACTCAAGTATGTTGGCTTTGAAGGCGGCAAGCCTGAGGTAACTATTCCCGCAGGTAAGGAATATCTTTCCGACTCCGTTCCGTTTGATGTTAAAGCAGGCGAGCCCATTGCTATCAGCATTTATATTGAAGATTTTAACGAAATCAAGACCATGGGACTTTCCGGCGGTGACACCTATATTGCTACAGGTGACTTTGCTGATGAAGCATCACTTGATATGGGTACAGTGTTTGACGGTGAAGAGCTGATGAAGTACTTTTCCAAGATTATCGGCGGTGACATTAACCTTAAGCTTCAGTACAGCTTTATCAAGGTTGTTCCCTGCCTTGCAAGCGTTGAGGTACGTGCAGACGAAAACGCCTACTCCGTTGTAGTTGTAGGTGACTCCACAGTTGCTAATGAATTTCCGCAGTACCTCGGTGAGGCAATAAACGACAAGGGCTACAAGAACGTAGGTATTGTCGGCAAGGGAATTATGGGTAACAGACTTTTAGGTGACGGTCTTGGCTACGGCAGCCTCATTTACGGTGATTCACTTATTGACCGCTTCAAAAGAGACGTGCTTTCACAGTCAGGCGTAAAATATGTTGTTGTAAAAATCGGCGCGAACGATATTATTCATCCCGTATGTACTGACATCAAGGAGCAGTATCCTGATATAAAGCAGCCTACAAGCGATGAGCTTATTGCAGGCTATAAAAGGATATTTGATATGTGCCATAAGGCAGGTGTCAAGGTTATTGTTATGAGCATCACTCCCTGGAAGGGCGCAACAAGAGACTACTTCGGCTCAGGAGATAAGTATGTACGTACAACAGCCGAATTCGAGAAGGACTGGAAGATTGCTACCACAGTTAACAGCTGGCTTTCAAAGACCAACCTTCACGACGGCTATGTAAACGTTAATTCATATTCAGTAAATCCCAAGGATACAGCGGCCTTTATGCCCGAGTATACAATTGACGGTATTCACCCCTCTGACAGTATGCAGAGAGTATGGGCAACAAAGTTCCCCGTAAGCCTTATAGGTGTAGGTAAAACAGTTGCAGGCTTAAGCCTTGACAAAACATCAGCAACCCTTTATGTAGGCGACAAGCTTACACTTAAGGCTTCAATTTATCCCTCAGGTGCAAAAAATAAAAAGGTAACCTGGTCCTCAAGCAACACAAAGGTGCTTAAGGTAAGCAGCTCCGGTGTTGTAGAGTGCGTAGGCGGCGGTACAGCCACCGTTACCTGTAAAACTGACGACGGCGGTTATAAGGCTAAGTGCAAAATCACCGTACGTGTAAGGCCTACAGGCGTTACTCTCAACAAGTCAAAGGTAAGCGTGTATGCAACTAAAACCTATCAGCTTAAGGCAACAGTTGCACCCTCAAGCGCATATAACAAGAAGGTTAAGTGGTCCTCAAGCGACAAGAAGGTTGCAACAGTTGACAAGAACGGTCTTGTTACTGCAGTGGGCTCAGGTAAGGCAGTTATCACCGTTAAAACTGAGGACGGCGGCAAGAAGGCAACCTGTACAGTAACCGTTAAAAAGAAGGTTCAGGTTGTTGATGTTACACTTAACAAGACATCAAAGAGCCTCTATAAGGGCAGTACATATCAGCTTAAGGCAAGCATATATCCCGAAAAGGCTACCTTCCCCGAGGTTAAGTGGACCTCTTCAAACAAGAAGGTTGCAACGGTTTCATCCTCAGGTAAGGTAAAGGCCGTTGGTAAGGGCAGTGCAGTTATCACCTGTACAAGCGTTGATAACCCCAGAGTGAAAACTACCTGCAAGATTACCGTTAAGGTAAAGGTAACAGGCGTTGAGCTTAACCGTTCAAAGGGCTCACTTTATGAGGGCTACACAGGAAAGCTCAAGGCAACCGTATCTCCCTCAAGTGCAAGCAATAAGGACGTAACCTGGTCCTCAAGCAACACAAAGGTGCTTAAGGTTGATAAAAACGGTAAGCTTACCGCGATAAAGCCCGGTAAGGCAGTTATCACCGTTAAGACAGAAAACGGTGGCTTTAAGGACACCTGCACAATTACCGTTAAAAAGCTTACACCTGTAAAATCAGTTAAGCTTAATAAAACAAGCATCAAGATTTCAGACGGAAAGACCTATCAGCTTAAGGCAACAGTAAGCCCCGAAAAGGCTTCAATCAAGGACCTTAAGTGGTCATCATCGGATGAAAAGATTGTTAAGGTATCCTCAAGCGGTAAAATTACAGCCGTTAAGCCCGGCACAGCAGTTATCACCGTTAAATCAAAGCAGAGCGGAAAGGCTGCAAAATGTACTGTTACCGTTAAAACAGTCAAGGTAAAGGAAATAGAGCTTAACAAAACAAGCGTAAAGCTTTCTAAGGGCAAGACCTATCAGCTTAAGGCTACTGTATTACCCTCAAATGCAACAAGCAAAAAGGTTAAGTGGTCCTCAAGTAATCCCGAGGCAGTTTCAGTTTCCTCAAAGGGTCTTATCAAGGCACTCAAGGCTAATAGCTCTGCAGTAATTACATGCAAGAGTGCTGACGGTAAGATTACCGCTACATGTAAGGTTAAGGTTTCACGCGTTAAGGTAACGGGCGTAAAGCTTAACAAGACTAAGGCTTCTATTGAGGTTGGCAAAACAGTTCAGCTTTTTGCAGCGGTAGAGCCCTCAAAGGCATCAGTAAAGACAGTTACCTGGAGCTCATCAAACAAGTCTGTTGCTACTGTTGACAAGAACGGTCTTGTTAAGGGTAAGTCAGGCGGTAAGGCTACAATCTACTGTAAGACCAAGGACGGCGAGTTTGTGGCAGCATGTAAGGTTACAGTATCCGGTGCAGACGTATTCGGTGTTGTAATCAGCCAGAGCAGCAAAAAGGCATCAGTAGGCCAGAGCTTTACTCTTAAGGCAGAGGTTCTTCCCGAAAACGCATCCAACAAAAAGGTTACCTGGTCAAGCAACAAGACAAATGTTGCAAAGGTTGACTCAAACGGCAAGGTTACCTGTGTAGGCAAGGGCGAATGCCAGATCAGAGTATCCACAGTTGACGGTAACTTCGTTGACGTATGTGTAGTAACGGTAGTTTAAAAAACAATAAAAGTTTTGGTCAAGCTTTTTCAAAAGCTTGTCAGGGTTGGTAAGGGGGTGAAACCCCTTACATATAAAAAATAGTAAAGGACACGAAAAAAATCGTGTCCTTTGTTTTTGTATTGCAGGGCCGAGGAGTAGGGTACGCCCTGTGTGGCGTACCGAAGTAGTCAGTAGTCAGGACCCCTCAGTCAGAATCTTTGATTCTGACAGCTCTCCTTTCAGGGGAGCGAAGGTTCTCTCTTATGAAAGGGATGGTGGTTCTGACGCGAGGTAAAATCGGAGGGGTGTTGTGAAATACACCGGGGTGTATGAAAATAAGCCGGTACATATTACTGTACCGACTCTGCTATAATGTTTAATGCACTCGCCGTGCAGGCATTACTTTTTTTGTAAAAAAAGTAATCAAAAAAACTTTTATTGTCCTCACCTTAACCGAACATATTCTCAAGTGTGCTCATATCGAAGGGCTCACTTATGCTCTTAAGGAATGAAAGCACATCCTTAAATACATTCTCTCTGTCGTCCTCGTTGAGAATCTCGTGTCTGTCACCGGGATAAAGGATTACCTTAGGCTCATGACCTGCATCCTCAAGGTTGTCACATACATTGATAACACCCTTGCCGTTGAAGCCGATGGGGTCCTTTGCACCGGAGATAAGAAGAATGGGAAGTGAGGGAGGAATAAGGTATGCCCATTCATCTGTGCAGGCTGAGTTTGCAAGAGAGATAAGGTCTCTTACACCGCCAAGCTTGAGATCAGCACCGCAAAGAGGGTCGGCAATGTAGGCGTCAACATTCTTTTCGTTTCTGCTCAGCCAGTCCTTGTCAGTGCGTGCATCCTTTACAAAGAAGGAGCTTAACTTGTCAAGAATAGCGTTTGATGCCTTGGCACGTGGACCCATCTTCTTGCAAAGGAAGCGGATAGGCTCTTCAAGCACTACAGCTGCAGAGGGTAATTCACCCGTACCGCAGAGGATAAGACCCGAAAGCTCGTTCCAGAAGGCGGTTGCATAAACCCTTGCACAGAATGAGCCCATGCTGTGACCGAAAAGGTAGTAGGGAAGCTCGGGATAGCGTCTGTGCATAATTGAGTAAAGAATGTGCATGTCATCAATCATACGCTTGTCGCCGTCCTCTTGAGCAAAAAAGCCGAGGTCGTCAAGGCTGTCTACACTCTTGCCGTGACCGAGGTGGTCGTTGCCGCAGACTATGTAGCCCTCTGAAGCGAGAAAGCGTGCAAACTCGTCGTAGCGCTCAATGTGCTCACTTACGCCGTGGGCAATCTGAAAAACGCCCTTGTATTCTTTTTCGTCATCCTGCCATATGCAGCAGTGAATTTTATTTATCGCCGTTGAGGAAAGGAAGTAAGCATCCTTTTTGATTATAGCCATAATGTTTCTCCTTTTATAATATAGTTGTCATTTACAGTATAATATATCGCGGGTAAATAATCAACTGCATTTATTTAATTTTTAAGTAAATAAATTAACATAGTTTACAATTGCAGGGAAATGAGATATAATTGAAGTAGTAAGTAGTAAGTAGTAAGTAGTAAGTAGTAAGTAGTAAGTAGTAAGGGCGCCTTCGGCGCAGAACAATTCGGAATTCGCAATTCGGAATTCGGAATTAGCTTTCGGTCAGGTAAGCCATACCATAGCTCCATGGGCTGCTGTGGTTTAAGGACAATACTGCAGAGCCTTCGGTGTAGTAGTCAGTAGTCAGCAGTGCCTTCGTCAAGGAAGGCGTATGAGGAAAGGTACAAGATAAATGTTCGGATACATAAAATGTGACAAGCCGGAAATGAAGGTAAAGGAATATGAGGTCTACAGGGGACTGTACTGTTCACTTTGCAAGGCAATGAAAAAGTACTTCGGTGTGCTCTCAACGCTGACACTGAGCTTCGATGTTGCCTTTCTTGTGCTTATGCGCCTTTCTTTTACTGCTGTTGTTCCTGACTTCAGAAAGGGTCGGTGTCCCTTTAATCCGACAAAAGGCTGCAGCTTCTGCACCAACGGTGAAGAGCCGCTGCGCTATGCTGCCGCAGCTTCAATGATGCTCTTTTACCATAAGGTAAGGGACAATATATCGGACAGTCCCTTTTATAAAAAAATACTTATGTATATCATTCTGCCCTATGCCTTTATTAAAAACCGAAAGGCAGAAAAAATGTACCCCGAGGTGGGCAGGCTAATTACAGAAGCAATGATAAGACAGGCTGAAAGAGAAGCCTGTGCAACGGCCTCACCCGATGAGGCAGCTCACGAAAGTGCCGACGCTCTTGGTAAAATTTTCGCCTGGGGTCTTACTGATGAAGGTGGGGATATTTACCGCTTCGGCTACGGAATCGGCAAATGGGTTTACCTTTGTGACGCTGCAGACGATTTACGTGATGACCTTAAAAACGGTGGCTTCAATGTGTTTGTTAATATGCTCGGCATAAAAAAAGCAGACGAGCTTACGGGCGGTGACCTTAAGGTGATAGAGGGCTGTCTTAACGGCAGCTGTGCCTTTGCCGCTGAAAGCTTTGAAAGAATATCAGAAAAAACACTTGTGCCTGTTGCGCATAATATAATTTATTCGGGCACTGAAATTGTAATGAATAATGTTCTGAAAGGAATGTGTGAAAAATGAAAGACCCCTATGAGGTTCTCGGAGTACCCAGAGGTGCTGACAGAGAAAGAGTAAAGGCAGCCTACAGAGAGCTTGCCAAAAAATACCACCCCGACCAGTATGCAGGCTCACCCCTTGCTGACCTTGCAAATGAAAAAATGCAGGAGATAAACGAGGCATACGACGCTATTTTATCGGGTAACACAGGCTCAGCCAACCGTGGGGTCGGCACAGGCTATGCGGTAAATGACTATTCTGCCGTTGAAAATTATCTCAACCGCGGTGACCTTGACGAGGCTGAAAGAATACTTGAAGCAATGAGTGAACGAAGCCGTGACGCTCATTGGTATTACCTTAAGGGTGAGGTTAACTATCGCAGAGGCTGGACCCAGCAGGCATACAGCTACTATTCAATGGCATATAATATGCAGCCGGGCAATCCCATTTACAGAAACGCCTTTGAAAGAGCCTCGCAAAACAGAAGCGGCGGCTTCAGAACAGGTCAGACACAGCGCCACGGCTCATCGGGCGGCTGTGACGGCTGTGATATATGCACAGGTCTCTTGTGTGCAGATTGCTGCTGTGAATGCTGCGGCGGTGACATTATTCCCTGCTGTTGAGGTAAGAAAATGAAAATGACAGTAAGTGCTAAAACGGCTCTTGGCGCAATGATTACAGCCCTCTCCGTTGTTATTCTTATCCCTTCGGCAATGCAGGTTTTTGTCTACGCTCTGCCTGCAATGGCAGGCATGCTGACCATGTTTGCCGTAATTGAAATTGATAAAAAATGGGCAATAGGCTCCTATGCCGCAACGGCTCTTATCGGTCTTCTGTTTGTGGCAAACAAGGAGGCGGTAATGTACTACGTTGCCTTTTTCGGCTATTATCCCGTGGTAAAGGCAATACTTGAAAGTAAGCTTCCCCGTGCGGCGGAGTATGTGCTCAAGTTTATTATTTTCAACGTATCAATCATCCTTTCGGGTGTTGTGCTCGTCAAGGTCTTCGGTATGCCCTACAATGACCTTTTGGGAATTGACGGTGAAAGTGCCTTCTTTACAAAATATGCCCTTTATATAATGCTCGGTCTCGGGAATGCCGTCTTTCTTCTTTACGATGTGGCACTCACAAGACTTGTTACAGCTTATATTTATGTGTGGCAGAAGAGATTTCACAAACTTTTTAAATTCAGATAAATTAAAATTCCCCGCAGACTCTTGACTTAAGAGCTGTGGGGTGTTATATTATTTCTTGTCTTATAAAGATGAAAAACAGAGTAGATTTGTGTGCGTTTGAAGTGCCTTAAGGACGGGGAGTTGCCTTGGGGACGAAAAGATTTTCTTGCGATACACAGGTCGCATCCCGCTGTTACAATAAGGATAATTTTATAGCTTCCTTTATTTTCAGCGAGTGTAGCTCAGAGTAAATTAAAGGAAGTGTTTTTTATGAAAGAGAAAAGTTTTAATCAGAAAAAAATCCTTAAGCTCTGCTGCCTTGGCGTGCTTATTGCAATGCAGGTTGTTCTTGCCCGTTTTCTTGTAATACCCGTAGGCGATATGATGAGGTTTTCTACCTCCTTTATTCCCGTTGTAATTGCTGCAAGGCTTTTCGGTCCTCTCGGCGGTATGGCAGTATACGGTCTCGGTGACCTTGTAGGTGCAATTGTATTTCCTACAGGCGGAGCCTTCTTCCCCGGCTATACCGTAACGGCAGCCGTTGTAGGTCTTATCTTCGGTCTGTTTTTGAAGCCTGTAAAGGGTGAGGAAACAAGATTTCAGCTTAATATCAAGGTTGTTCTTTCTGTGCTTTGCACACAGCTTGTCGGCTCATTTCTGATGAACAGCTACTGGAGAAGCTTCCAGACAGGCACACCCTACACAGCTGTTCTGATGACAAGACTCCCGCAGTGCCTTGTTTCATCAGTGGTTCAGATTGTATTTATGGTGCTTGTGCTTGAGCAAATCTGCGCGGTAGTGCGTAAGGTGCTTAAGTAGTAAAAAAGCCGCCCATCGGGCGGCTTTCTTATTTATTCATTTTTCTCTGCCTTTTCATAAATAGCCTTGAGTCCGTCGAGAAGAAGATTTTCATCATAAAGCATTTCTGTTTCACAGCATTCACTTATTGCCTTACTGTATCCGCCCGTGGCAACAACGGTAGCCTTTTCTGTATCAAGCTCTCTGCAGATACGCTTTATAAGTCCGTCAAGCATTCCTGCAGTGCCGAAAACAATACCGCTTTGCATACACTCCACAGTGTTTTCACCGATGGCTCTTTCGGGTCTTGTAAGGCTGATTTCGGGAAGAAGAGAGGCGTTTTGTGAGAGTGCATCAAGGGAGATTTTTACACCCGGTGAAATTGTGCAGCCTCTGAAAAGTCCGTTTTTGTCAATTACAATTATTTTTGTTGCCGTACCAAGGTCAGCAATAAGGCAGGGCAGGGGATATTTGCTTATTGCACCTATGCTTGCGGCAATAAGGTCAGCGCCCAGAGCCGAAACGGGAAGAATCTCTATTTTAAGTCCGCCGTTATGCTCCTGACCTACAGTGAGTGGCTTTATGCCCGTGATTTTCTCCACTGCAAGCGAAAAACTGTCCGTCACCTCGGGAACAACGCTTGAAATTATTGCGCCCGAAAACCTCTGCTGTGAAAGGCCGTGAAGCTTGAGAATATCCCCGAGTGCAAGGGTGTATTCGTCGGCGCTCTTGTGTCTGTCGGTATAAAGCCTTGCAGTAAAAATAAGACTGTTATCCCTGTAGGCTCCCATAGATATGCTTGTGTTTCCTATATCGGCGGTAAAAAGCATAAGGCTCCTCCTTTGCTGTTATTATGTAAAAAGTATAGCTCAGGCTATGGAAAAAGTCAATTGTGTGTGATACAATTAGCAAAGCAAAGGAAGTGAGAAGAATGGAATGCAGGCTTTGTCCGAGAGAATGTGCAGTTGACAGAAGCACACAAAAGGGGCGCTGCGGTGTGGGGGATGAAATACTTCTTTCCCGTGCGTCAAGGCATATGTGGGAGGAGCCTCCCATAAGCGGCACAAAGGGTAGCGGCACAGTATTTTTCACAGGCTGTAACTTAGGCTGTGTCTACTGTCAGAATTACGAAATAAGCCACGGGGCAAGAGGAAAGGCCGTTACCGAGGAAAGGCTCGGTGAAATTTTCCGTGAGCTTGAGGCACAGGGTGTTCATAATATCAACCTTGTAAACCCCACCCATTATGCTCATAAGATTATAAAGGTGCTCAAAAAAGAAAAGCCCTCTGTTCCCGTTGTTTATAACAGCTCGGGATATGAAAGGGTAAGCACTCTCAAGGCACTTGAGGGACTTGTTGATATTTATCTGCCCGACCTTAAGTATATAAGCAGTGAGCGCTCGGAAAAGTACAGCGATGCAGCCGATTACTTTGAAGCGGCATCAAGGGCAATTATCGAAATGAAGCGTCAGTGCCCCGAAAACATATATGATGACAAGGGGATAATGCAAAAGGGGCTTATTGTCCGTCACCTTGTTTTGCCGCAGAACACAAATCAGTCGGTAAAAATTCTCCTGTGGATAAAGGATAACCTGGGCACTGATACAGTTATAAGCCTTATGAGTCAGTATACTCCCCACGGTGAGGCTAAAAAATATAAGGAGCTTTGCCGCAGAATAACCGAAAGAGAATACGAAAAGGTTGTTTTTGCCGCCGAGGATATGGGCTTTAAAAATATATTTATCCAAGACTTTGCCTCTGCAAGTGAGGCGTTTATACCTGATTTTGATTTTTCGGGCGTTTAATTTTATTATTGCTCTTTATTTTTGCAAAAAAATGTGTTAAACTGACTTTATCTTATATAAAACGGAGGATTCGTAAAATGAAAGGCTTTCTTGGCGAGTTCAAAAAATTTATAATGCGCGGTAACGTTATCGATCTTGCAGTCGGCGTTATCATAGGCGGTGCTTTCCAGACAATCGTTAAATCATTGGTTGATGATATCGTAATGCCTGTCATCGGTCTTATCACTAAAGGTGTTGACTTCACAAGCAAATTCGTTGCTCTTGACGGTAATGCATATGCTACACTTGAAGAAGCTCAGA
>JBGVGP010000073.1:0-6589 GCA_045121735.1 Acutalibacteraceae bacterium | reverse complement strand
ACATTCCTACTCCTCGTATGATTGAAAAGGAGCGAAAAGAAAAGGATGCTCAGCTTCGTAAAATAGAAAAGGAAATCAAGATTAAAGCAAGCAACGTATGGGCTGTACCGTCTATTAACGGTATTTTGCGAAATGATTTTTATATCGGCACTCTCCGACAGAGGAAATATACACGAACAAAAATCAACGGACCCGACAAAAAGCTTGATGAAGAGGAAAATATAGTTTTTGAAAATCATCATACACCTATTGTTGACGTAAAAGAGTTTATGAAGGCACAGCAGAATCTGAAGGCAAGAACAAGGTCAAATTACCGTGGTGTAAAAAAATACGATACAACCTATTCCGGTTTTCTTTTCTGCGGTGATTGTAACAGTCCCATGTTTTCTATGAGCAGACCTGATTTAGCTCCTGCTTATGTTTGCGGCTCGTATCATAAGCGAGGTCTGAAAGGCTGCACTTCTCATCATACACGCATTGATTTGCTTGATACACTTATAAAAAAATACATCGAGCGTGTTATGATGAACGCCGATGCAATGATTGCCGAGCTTGAAAAAGCAATTAAGGATGAACCTGAGATGATGGAAAAATCTGCTGATACAGTTGCTAATCTCGAAGTGGAGTTAGCAAAAACAAGAGAAGAACTTAAGGCAACTCAGAAGCAGAAAATCAGAGAACTTATGAAAAATCAAGGTTCTAACCGTGATATTATAGAAGAAACCTATGAGGAAATAGAAGAGGAGCTTCTTCAGAAAATTGAAGGCCTTGAAAAGCAGATTGAAATGATAGTTGAAAAACGCAACACTGTCATTGAGGTTAACCGTATTGCAAAGACAGCTCTTGATATTTTCCGTGATATTCTTGAAAAGCCAAATCTTGATAAAGGTGATTTAGGCTTAATTCTTGACAGAATTATAGTAAACGGAAATGAAGAACCTTCTATTGATATTGAGCTTAAGGCGGATATCAAAATGCTTCTTGAGGTAGGTACTCTTACCGATGAGCAGTTAAAGGAAGCAGGATACCGAGGTACAGTTGTAAATTTTGATTGGGACATCGGAAGTAACTTAAAAGCCACAATAGTCCAAAAGGCTAATCGCCAAAGGGACAAGGCTTTCGGTGTCAATGTTATATGTGGCGGCGACCCGCTGGAAATCTTTACCAAAAGTGACGGCGAGGTAATCTTCAAAAAATACTCACCTATAGGTGAGCTCGGGCCTTATACAAAGCAGTACGTTGACGTGCTTTCGCGCACAAGCGGTATGACGGTGGCTATATGTGACCGTGACAGGGTTGTAGCCGTGGCAGGCATGCCTAAAAAGGACGTGGTGGGTAAGCGCATTTCTCCCATGCTTGAAAGCTATATGGAAAGGCGTTCCCCCTTCGTGCTCGGTACCGATAAGGGCGAGCTTGTTATAAGTGAGGAGATTCCCTCAGGCAGAATTGCCGTAATGAACCCTATAATCGGTGGGGGAGATGTGATGGGTGCCGTTGCCCTTATTTCCGATAGCAAGAGCACCGCTCCGTCACAGACGGATATCAAGCTGACTCAGGTTGCTGCAGGATTTTTGAGTAAGCAGATGGAGGAATAAAGCGACGCATAGCGTCGCTTTATTCAGTAGTGAGTAGTGAGTAGTAAGGGACGGCCCCCTTCCTCTTTGAGGAAGGCTTTATTGGCTCCCTCTTTGAGGGAGCTGTCAGACCAACGGTCTGACTGAGGGAGTCAACCCTGCGCCGCAGGCACCCTGACTACTTACTACTGCACCGAAGGTGCAGCCCTTTTCGTGCGGCATCAAACAAAAAAAGTCACGCCCGAACTAATTCGCGCGTGACTACTGACTACTAACTACTGACTACTGACTACTTGCTACTTACTACTTAAGGAACTTCGGCATTAGCTCTGCGCCGTTTTCAATAAAGTTGCCTGTAGCCTTTGCAGTTTCCTCGTTGATTGTATCAACGCCCTTAACGGGAGCGCTTTTGTGATAAATCATATAGGGAACGGGGTCTCTTGCATGGGTCTTTGTAACAATGGGTGTGGGATGGTCGGGAAGAATCATAATCTTGTAATCGTCATATTCTTCAAGACCCTTGAGCAAGGGAGCAAGAACAAGCTCGTCAATCATTTCGATTGATTTAACCTTGTTTTCAGGCTCGTCACGGTGACCGCATTCGTCGGGAGCTTCAATGTGGATGTAAACAAAGTCCTTGCCGTTTTTAAGCTCCTCAAGTGCACATTCAGCCTTGCCGGTGAAGTTGGTGTCGATGTAGCCTGTAGCACCCTCAACCTCGGGAGTGCTCATGCCTGCGCTGATGCCGATGCCCTTGAGAAGGTCAACGGCGGAAATTACGCTGCCCTTTTTGCCGTAAAGGCTTTCGAAGGTGGGAAGAATAGGCTTGTTGCCCTCACCCCAGAGCCAGATGGAGTTTGCGGGACGCTTGCCCTCGCTGATGCGCTTGAGGTTAACAGGATGGTTTTTGAGAAGCTCGTAGCTCTTTTTCATCATGCCGACAAGCTCCTTTGCGTTTTCACTTGTTGAAAGATAAGAGCCTACAACTCTGCCGCTTATATCGTGGGGAGGTGTCATGTTGCCGAGGTCTGTTGTGCCCTGTGATACAACAAGGCAGTGACGGTAGCTTACACCGCTGTAGTACTTGTATTTTTCGTTGCCGAAGGCCTCTTCAACGGTCTTGATGATTTCGGCAGCCTCTTCACTGCTGATATCACCTGCAGAGTAGTCAACCATTGTCTTATCCTCGTAGTTCTCCTCGTCAGAGAGGGTAACAACGTTGCAACGGAGAGTTACGTCATCGTCCTTAAGCTTTACGCCGATGCTTACTGCCTCAAGGGGAGAACGGCCTGTGTAATATTTCATGGGGTCAAAGCCCATAACGCTCATATTTGCAACGTCGCTGCCGGGCTTGAGAGTATCGTGAACGGTTTTAACAAGACCGACCTCGCTGTTTTTTGCAAGGGAGTCAAAAAGAGGCTTTTTTGCAACCATCATAGGTGTTTTGCCGTCAAGTGCAGGTACGGGATAGTCGGCCATACCGTCGTAAAGTACAACTATATATTTCATATCTGTTATTCCTTTCTTTTATATAAATCTATATTACCATAAAAAAAGACTTAATTCAAGGGTAAGTTTACAGATGTAATTTCAGTTCTGCCGTGTTTTATAAAATAATTTATGAAAAGCTATTGACTTTTTTATTGTTTTAGGTTAAAATATATCAGCTGTCAAGAAATGATCCATTAGCTCAGCCGGCAGAGCACTTGACTTTTAATCAAGGTGTCCGGAGTTCGAATCTCCGATGGATCACCAAACGAAAATCCGTTCACATTATGTGAGCGGATTTTTTGTTTGTATTATTCATTATTCAATATTCATTTTTCATTATTCATTGATGAAGAACGGATTTTCGAATGAAGAATGAATAATGAAGCCGCTTCGCTGATGAATAATGAATAATAGTGTCCTTACGGACAAACGGATTACATTCAAGGCTCACGCCTTGATTTTTCTGCCTTAAATTGCTATAATTCAATCATCAATAAAAAAGGAGAAGCCATATGAAAAATACAGCTAAAAAAACGGAGCGTGCAAAGGCCTTTGAGGCAAAGCAGCTCGCTTCACTCAAGGCAAAAAGCAACGTGGGTACCTCGGGTGCTTACTTTATTATTCTGCTTTTTATAATTGCCTTTGTTAATATTATCGATGAGGTTACAAGTAACCTTTCCGTTTCGGTGCAGTCCTCATTTGTTACCGAATTTTTCGTAAACCGTCCCTTCCTCGGCAAAATGTACACCTTTGAAGAGGGACTTTCACTTCATACCTCGGTAAGTGTAATCAGCTATGTGTTCGGTATCATTACTCCCTTTTACAAGGCTCTTGCCGATAAGTGGGGCAGAAAGCCGCTTTTTGCAATTTCAACCCTCGGTATGAGTCTGGGTCTTCTGATAATCTATTTTTCACCTAACTACCTTGTGTTCCTTTTAGGCTATGCTGTTATCGGCTTTTTCTTCGGTCACGATATTCAGATTATCTACATCCTTGAGGAAGCGCCCGATAAGTACAGAGCGGCCATCTACAGCGTGCTTAAGGCTCTCGGTATCTTCGGCGTGGTTTGTATTCCTATGCTTCGTAATGCCCTTATGGGTAACGATGCAACCTTGTGGAGAAGAATTTTCGTTGCACCCGCAATTGCAGGTATTGTTGCAACGCTTATGGTTATCTTCCTTGCAAAGGATACAAAGGTTTTTGTAAACGAAAGAATTGCCTATCTTTCAATCCCCTATGAGGAAAGACAGGCAAGAAAGCTCCGTGAAAAGGAAGAGAAAAAGGCGCAGAGAAATCAGTCAGGCGTTTTCAATGCAGTAAAATATATTTTCGCAAACAAGGATACAAAGAGCCTTATTATTTCACATATAATCTTTGATGCAGGTATGCCTGCCATTGCCCTTTATTACGAATCCTCAATGCATATTGCGGGTATGAGCACAGCCGATATAACAAAGTCAATGTTTGTGCTTCCTATAGTTTATGCGTCACTTACCTTCTGCTCGGGCTTTATTGCAGATAAATTCGGCAGAAAGAAGACTATCATAGGCGCAAGCATACTTTCCGTAACAGGCTTCATTCTTTTTGCAATAGGTATAAATAATCTTTGGAATCCCTATCTTATCGGTGGCTTCTGCGGCCTTTATCAGGGCTGCTACTGGATAGGCAGAGACTATATGAACATAATGATGACCGAAAAGGTGCCTACAGACATCCGTGCATCCGTTGTGGGTGCAGAGGGTCTGCTTGTTATCATCGGTCTTGCAGTAGGCTATATCCTCGTAATTCTTGGTATGCTCGCTCTTCCCGTATGGCTTACCTGCCTTATTGTTGCCCTTCCCTGCGTCAGCGTTGCGGCAGTTATCCTCGGGCTTAAGGTCAAGGAGACAAAGGGCGCAAGCCTTGATGCGGTTGAACTGGTAGAGTAGTCAGTAGTCAGGGCGAAGCAGAGCTTCGCAGTAGTAAGTAGTAAGTAGTAAGGGCGGATGTTCAATTCGGAATTCGGAATTCACCCTCTCCGTCACTTCGTGACACCTCTCCCGAGGGGAGAGGCAAGTACAGACTTGCTTGTAACGAGCTGCTGAAAGCACACAAGTAGTAACTAAATTTTTCCGTAGAGTAGTAAAGTCGGGCTTGATACTCGATTGACCAATACAACTGAACTTACCGTTAACTGAAACTTGCTCGGAAAAATTTCCGATTACGGCTGACAGCCTCTTGCAAAAGCGTGTTTTTGCTTACTTTTGCCACAAACGGCAAAAGTAAGAGCTCTGCCGGCTCGAGGCGGCAGGAATTAACGGTTATAGCTACAGTAAATATAAAAGCGCCGTAATGCGTAAGGAGTCAAAGCATGACAAGAAATACCCTTAAAATAATTGCCTGTGTGTCAATGCTTATTGACCATATCGGCTACATACTTATGCCCGAGGTAGCCCTTCTTCGTTATATCGGCAGACTCGCTATGCCTATTTTCGCCTTTTTCATCGGTGAGGGCTGCCTTTATACGAGAGACAGAAAAAAGTATTTTACAAGAATTTTCACCCTCGGTGTTGTCTGTCAGCTTTTTTATATCGGTGAATATCTTTTTACAAAAAGCAGTAATCCCTTATATCTGAATATACTTTTCACCTTTTCGGCTTCCGTTGTGCTTTGCTCAGTGCTTATTGCCTCAGTTGAAGAGAGGGAACAGGGCAGAACGGGTAAGGCAAGCTACGGCTTCGGTGCGTTGCTTCTTTTCTTCTTTGTGCTTTGCAAGCTGGGTGAGGAAAAAATTATCCCTCTTGAATTTGATTACGGCTTCGGCGGTATCATATTGCCAGTTTTTGCCGCAGTAAGCAAGGACAGGAAAAAGAAGCTTATAAGCTTTGCTCTTGGTCTTGCGCTGGTGATACTTTTTAAAAATTACCGTGACCATATGTGGACGGTATGCGCACTTTTGTCAATTGTACCTCTTTGCTTTTACAACGGCAGGGCAGGAGAGAAAAATCTGCAGAAGGCGTTTTACCTTTTTTACCCGCTTCATTTAGGTGCGCTGTATCTGATATCGATTATAATCAAATAGTAAAAATGACAGAGAGCCTTCACAAAAAGCACTCTGTCATTATTTTTTTATAAAAAAACTTGAATATTTTCCCATTTTTCTGCAAAAAATAATTCATACCCTATTGCTATGAATTAAAAACTGTGATATACTAGCGACAAGGTAGGAATTATTGGAAAGGAGTGTTCCCATGAAAATATCAACAAAGGGCCGTTACGGTCTTCGTGTTATGACTGACCTTGCCGTAAACGGTAACGGCGGCTGCGTTTCCTTAAAGGATATAGCTGAAAGGGAGCACCTTTCGGAAAAATACCTTGAACAGATAGTAAATCAGCTTTCAAAGGCAGGTCTTGTCCGCTCCGTAAGAGGCGCAAAGGGCGGCTATCAGCTTACTGCAAGTGCAGAGGAAATAACCGTTGAGGATATCCTTAAGGCTACTGAAGGCTCACTTGCTCCCGTTGCCTGTGCCGAGGATAACGGCAAA
>JBGVGP010000072.1:0-13493 GCA_045121735.1 Acutalibacteraceae bacterium | reverse complement strand
ATTCCACCGAGTGAAATTGAGATAAGGCGTGCAAAGCCTGCGGCATTGTCATCATTGCCGTCAACAAAGATTGCACTGTCAGGATGATTCTGTCCGCCGATAGCAAGGAATGACTTACCGCCGATTACCTTTACATCTGCTGAAGAAAGAACCTCCTTCATATCCACAAAATTAGTATGGCCTATCTGACTGAGGTCACTGCAGCAAATAACTGTACCTACTGCATCAACCACTCCGATTGTTCTGTCAATGGCATCCTTCATCTGATGGATAATTCCCTGGAATAATCTGTTAGACATTTATAATGTCCCCCCAACTTTAAAATTCTGTTGATATTGGATATTTTGACTATTGTCATTTTCACCATTGTACACAATTTATCGGCATTTTGCAATATAAATGAGTAAATTTTTTAGATATTTTTTTATTTTATTGCTGTTTTGCTATACTTTTTTGTGATTTTCAGCACCAAAAGCTTTAATTATGGGGGGTTTTTCGTCAAAATAACATTGTTAAATATTACCAACAGAAATTGAGTAAATAAGATTTTTTAATGTTTTTGTCAAAAGATTGTCAAATTTATATGCAACTTTTACACTTTAAAACCCGACCTTGCCTCCCTTTCTCACTAAGGAGACAGAGAGGCAAGCGGACAATATAAACTCATTCAAATTACTGCAAGTGTATGTTAGCACGGCAACCTTAAAGGAAGCTAAAAGAAAAGGGCCGAGGGATGCACCTTCGGTGCAAATGAATAATGAAAAATGAATGATGAATAATGAATAATTGAGGGTCGCTACGCTCCGATTGTAAAGATGTTCTGCATAGTGTTTGTCCTTTCTACATGATGTTTATACTGCTTTGTCTGCAGTTGAAAGTCAGTCAGATAACCTCTGACGGGGTAGTTTTGGGTATGAAAAAAGCACCCGTTAAGGTGCTTAAGTCAACGGATATGTGATTTTTGGTATAAGAAAACCGCCCTTGTAGGACGGTTTTTTATATATCATTATTGTTTTGGCGTTCTTTCTTATTCAATTCGTTACAATAACGCATTGCCTCAACAGCTTCTTTGGGAGCTAAATCAGTTGGAACAAAATTGCCTTTTTCATCTTTGGTGTACCAATCATAATGTCTTACAAAAACCTTAAGTTGTGGTATTACTTTCAAATCAATCCAACCTCCTTAAATATTATTACTGCTTCTTCACTGTTTGAACTATTGAGCATAGAATTAAGTTCAGCAAAAAGATCTCTTTCACTTTTTTCAGCGTATTCAAAGATCACTTCAACTAAATAACACAAGGGACGGTTCTATATGTTAATGGTTTTTACTGACCAAGTCAAAACTAACACCCGTTAACCCGCTGACTTATCTGCCTTTATTTTTTAACACATCAATGTGTTTCCCCTGCTCCGTCTCAGGCAAAGCCCGGAATCGAAGGAGTACTACCCTTAGCCACTCACTATGGGAATGAGTGCTTACTGCTTACGGAGCAACGAGGGCGTCGCTCACTACCGGTACATCGCTTTTGCGGACACGGCAAGCCGTGTCCCTACAGTTACTTTTATTTTTACTCCTTCCGTCACCCTTCGGGTGCCCCCTTCCTCACAGAGGAAGGCTTTTATTGGCTCCCTCCGTGAGGGAGCTGTCAGACCAACGATCTGACTGAGGGAGTCATCTACGCCGCAGGCGCCCTGACTACTGACTACTGACTACTGACTACTTAATCAAGCACACTGCATGTGCGGCAATGCCTTCCCTTGCACCCGTAAAGCCGAGTCCCTCCTCGGTTGTTGCCTTAACGCTTACTGCATCAATATCTACACCTGTATAGGCAGAAATAAGCGCACGCATTTCGTCAATATAGGGACGAAGCTTCGGTTCCTGTGCAAGTACGGTTGAATCAATATTTTCAATTTCAAAGCCTGCTTTTCTCACCTGCTCACAGACCTTTTTTAAAAGAATAAGGCTGTCTGCGCCCTCATAGCCAGGGACGTTATCGGGAAAAAGCTTACGGATATCACCAAGAGCTGCAGCGCCTAAAAGTGCATCACTTATGGCATGAAGCAGCACGTCGGCATCAGAATGACCGAGAAGCCCCTTTTCATGGGGAATCTCTACTCCACCGATAATAAGCCTTCTGCCCTCTACAAGCTTGTGCACATCATAACCGTGTCCTATTCTCATAATCCCAGCTCCTTTACTTTTTGTATAAATTCTTCATAGGTAACAAAGGTGTTAAGTATTTTTACAAGTGATGAGGTTGACATTCTTTCAGGCAGTGCAAGACTTTTAAGAAGCGCGGCACGCTTTGCCTTACTGTCATGCCCTCCCGAAAGTCCTGCCTCATAAAGGTCAAGGCTTGTGATGAGCCTTCTTGAGGAATTATCGTTTCTCTCACAAAGCACACCGGCCTTACGGAATGCCTCCAGAAGGATTTCCTCACTCATACCCTCAACACCGAGCTTACCCTCCTTGCCGCCTTCGGTTTTACGCTTTTCCTTACCGAAGACATCAGGAATGTATACGTTTGTTATTTTATCCTTCGGCACAACGGAATATATAAAATTTCTTATCATAAATCCTGCCGAATCACTGTCTGTAAGAACAATTATGCCCTTTTCTTCTGCCAGACGGCGTATAAGCCTCTGCTTTTCCTTATCCTTGAAAATACCGAAGCCGTCGGTTTTTATTACAAGAGCGTCAATTATATTAGACAGCTTTATTATATCGTATTTGCCCTCAACTATTACGGGCGCATCAAGCTTTATCATATATTCACCCTATAAGAAAGAGCTTTACCATAAGCTGTTCAAGTATTATATGCGGATTATCTCTGCCACTTTTAAGCTTCATATCAGCCCTTGCAAGCTCATCAAGACATTTGCGTATTGTATCAAGGTCAAGCCTTGAGGCATCCCTTGCCGCATTCTTAAGGCGGAAGGCAAGTCTGCCGTAGGAATAAGCGGCCGCAAGCTCATCAGCGCTCTTGCCGCAGGTAACAGACACCTTTGCACGGTATATATCAACATAGGCGCTGATTATTGTGCCGAGAATATACTCGGGCTCTGTTTTCTGCTTAAGGAGTATTCCGAGCACCTCGTATGCCTTATCAAAGTTTTTCATAAGAAGAAATTTTGTAAGGTCATAAATCTTTGCTTCGTCGGTTTTTATTGCAACCTCGTCAATGTGCTCTTTTTTTATTTCACCGCCTGCAGCATAATGACAAACCTTTGAAAGCTCGTTGATAAGCACGTTGAAGTCGTCGCCTACAACGCTTACAAGGTAATTAGCCGCATCGGGTGAAAGGACACAGCCCTGCTTTGAGGCCGAGGAAATAAGCGGCTTTATAAGCTCGCTGCCCTTACGCTTATTAAGAACACATACTGCACCCTGCTTGCTTATAAGCTCGGCTGCCGTTTTTGCCTTTGCAAGAGAAAAATCCGAGGAGGTCTGCAAAAAAACGAGCACTGTGCTTTCGGAGGGATTCTGAAGATAATCCTTTAACAGGGCCGAATCCTGCTCGTTCATGCTCTCAAGCTTTGCATCACGCACAAGCACTGCCCTTTTTTCACTCATAAGCGGCATCATAACAGCGGCGTCAAATACATCGCGCATATCAAGATTTTTGCCGTCAAAGGACTGAAAATTGAAATCAAAAAAATCCTTGCCCACCGCCCTTTCACAAAGCGAATCACTGTAGAATTTTTTCAGATAAGCCTCATCACCGCAAAAAAGATATACCGGCAGAAAATCTCCGCCCTTTATATGAGCCTTCAGCTGTTTTTCATCAAATTCAGCCATGGATTTTTACCTCTCAAAATCATTTTATTTTCCGAAAGCGTCAGAGTAAGGCTTTGCTGCTTTGCAAGATAAAAGCTTTTATCCTCTGCGCTGATTACAATATCGTTATCAAGAATATTTATGATTATATCACAATTACACTCACAATGCAAAGCATCAGCGTAAAAAATATGAATATATTTTCCGTACAGCTTAACACGCTGACCCTCTGCCTTTTTACTTAAAGTCACACCTTCAAAAAGTTCAAGGCGTTTGCCCGACGATATTTCCTTACCGTCACGGCTGCTTTTCAGAATAAGCCCTTCCTTGCTTTCAAGAAACGAAGAAAGGCTTATACCCTTATCATCAAGATAAGAGGTGAAAAGTCCCCTCTCATATTCGGGCACGGTGTTTAAAAGCACGGCCTCATTATCCTTTTCAACGGCCGCAGCAGAGCAGTCACCGTAAGAATAAAAGTGAAGCGTTGCCTTATCAGCTGAAAGGGCGTTATTTGTAAAAATCATCAAAGCAGAAAGAAAAACACTCAAAACCGCTGCCGGCAAAGTGCGCAAGCTTTTCTTAAAGGCTATAAGACACAGGTAAGCGACTATTACCGATCCTGCAAGATATAAAAGCAGATTATCGGCTTCAAAGACGATAAAGGCATTTCTTATTTTTGAAAAGGCCTGTGCAACAAATATAACATAATTTGCAAGTGCCTTTACGCAAGCCGCAACGGGAAAGGCAACAAAGCCCACAGAAGAGAAAAGCACATAAATACCCGAAAGAAACAACACGGGTGCCGCCACGGGCGTAACAAGAATATTAACCCAGGCAGAAACGGTTGATATACCGTTAAAGGCATAGACTGCCACGGGAAAGGTAAAAACAAGCACACTTATACTTATAAAGAAAATATCAGCCGCTGACGCTACAAGTCTTTTAAAAGGCGTATTTATTTTACCGCCAAAAAGCTCCTTTGACAGCTTCATAAAGTGCGCACCGAGAGTAAGAATACCGAGCGTTGACAAAAATGAAAGCTGAAGTGACAGACTCAAAACGGAAGAGGGATTAAACAAAAGCATTACCGTAACGGCAAGACCCAGACTGTTAATACTGTCGCTTCGGTGCTTTGAAAGCTTACCGGCAATATAAACAAGCGCCATAAAGCCTGCTCTTTTTACCGATTCACTCATACCTGCAAAAAGCATTATAAAAATTACAGCAACAGCAAGAAATATATATTTAAGCCTTGATTTTTTATCATCTTCGGGTATAAGTGAGCCTAATGAAAATACCCACAGTGAAAGGTGAAAGCCCGAAACCGCCATAAGATGTGCTATACCTGTTTTGCAGAAGGCATCATAAATTTCAGCATCAAGAAAGCTTTTGTCACCTGTCAGCATTCCTGAAAGGATACCTGCAATTCTGTCAGGAAATCCGTAGCGAAGCCTTGATGAAACAAGCTGTCTTATTCTTACAAACATACGTAATATTCCCTTTGATGCTGCAGCCTCTATGCTCACATCTCTCGGGCTGTAGGCGCCGAGCACTATGCTCTCACCCCAAAAATAACGGCTTATGCCCTCATCATCCTGACCGGGTATATATACCTTACCTGTAAAGCTGATAGCGCTTCCCACCTCAAGCTCATCGGGGTCGATACTGTTTTTTGACGGCGAAAATGAAAGACGGAGCTTACCCTTGACCCTTTTGCCGTCAACGCTATTCAATTCAAGCACACAGTAATGTCTGTCATTACCGCTTTTCATATAGGCAGGCTCTGAAACCACGGCTTCAACCCTTACGTTATCACCTGCCGAATCTTGTGCCGCAAGCGTATCCGTACAGGAGAAAACGAATAAAAGACAGGCTGCCGCAACCGTAAATAAGCCTACGGGTACAGTCATAGCCTGTCTTGTATTTTTATGAAAAAGCGATATTACGCCCAAAGCTGCAGAGATAAAAAGTACAGAACAAGCAACAAAGCTGTTCTTACAAAGAAAGAGCACAAGCAATACAGCAAAGCCCGTAAATCCGATTACTGCAAATGGACGCTTCATTTTTTATCAATCGTGGAAGAAGAGGGGTAACTCCTCAAGGAATATAATATCGTCACGCTTTGCAGCGTCACCCTCGGCAAGAATTGCTGCCTTGGCAACGATGTTTGTATCAAACTTTTCAAGAAGCTTTTCAACAGCAAGAAGTGATTCACCTGTGCTGATAACGTCATCAAGCACAACTACTCTTTTACCTGTAAGCTTATTGCCCTCAAGTGAGTCAAGGAAAAGGGTCTGCTCCTTATCGGTTGTGATTGAACGCACATTTACGCTCACAGGGTCCTGCATATAAAGCTTTGCACCCTTACGGCAGATATAATAGGGCTTACCGCTCTGTCTTGCCATTTCATGTGCAAGAGGAATAGCCTTTGCCTCGGGAGCAACTATTGCATCAAATTCGGGGCATTTTTTAATAAGCTCACCTGCAGCGGCAACGGTCATTTCAACATCACCGAAGATAACGAAGCCTGCAATATCAAGCTTGTCGTTAACCTTACAGATAGGCAAATCTCTTTCAAGTCCTGCAATTGTCATTTTGTAAAAGCTCATAATGTTTCCTTCCTTTTAAAAGATATTCACGAGTATAAGTTTAACACTCATATGTCCGCTTGTCAACAAAATTCTTGACAGTTAAGAGCGTTTGTGTTTTAATATATTCATCAATAAAAAAGGTGGTAATATTATGAAGAAAACCGCAAAAAAGCTTATAAGCGTTACACTTTCACTTATAATGCTTCTTTCACTTTCAGTTATGGCATTTGCCGCTGACACTGACTACACAATCGTTTCTCCTTATGCCGATGTTGTGTGGGAGGGTGAAAATGCCTGGGGCGCCTATAAGGGCAACCTTCACTCACATTCAACCTACAGTGATGCTGATGTAGACCTTGCCACAATGGTTAAGGAATACTACAATCAGGACTACGATTTTCTTGCAAACGCCGACCACGGTATAACAGGCAAGGCATGGAACAAGGCACAGACCTTCCTTCCCCTTTACGCTTATCAGACCCTTTTAGGCAATAAGATTGCACACCTTACCGACGACGAGTTTACAGGCATCACAAGCGGTACATATGCAACTGCTGACGGTACTGTAAGAGGCAAGGGTATGACCTGCGTAGTAGGTGCAAATGAGCTCAACAACCTTACCCTTACAAAAAGCCATGTAAACGGCTACTTTCTTCCCGCAGGTGTAGGTGACGGCTTTGGCGGCAGAGAAAACGGCTATGAGCTTGCTATTGCCTTTGTCGACAAGGCTGGCGGTCTTTCACACATCAACCACCCCGGTGATTTCCTTGAAGCAAGCAGCAACATCGACGCCGTAAGCGATAAGGAAAATGTCGCCTTCTTCGGTGATATTCTTCTTAAATATGACTCATGTCTCGGCATTGAGGTTTTCAACGAAAACAACAGCGTAACACCTTATGACCGTATTCTCTGGGATAATCTTCTTATGTACTGTCTCCCCTACGGTAAAAACGTTATCGGCTTCAGCAACACTGACGCTCACAGAGTAAAGGACATTGACACCTCCTTCAGCATTTTCATGATGGAGGAAAATACAACAGAGAGCATCAAGGAAACAATGCAGTCCGGTGCATTCTTCTCCGTTACAAGAAAGCTCAGAGAAAACAGCATCATCGGCCCCGAAAAGGAAATTGATGCAAGAAACACAGATATACCCTACCCCGTTTTTACAAAGGTAGAGGTTGACGGCCATACCGTAAGCGTAAAGGCTGAAAACGCTGCCACTATCCAGTGGATTGCTGACGGTAAGGTTATTGCAAGTGACAGCATCACCGACGGTGAATATACCCTCGACCTTGATGAAATTGAAGGCGCAGAAGACTTCTCATACATCAGAGCAGAGCTTTTCGGCAAGGGCGGTATATGCCTTACACAGGCTCTTGTAATTGATGACGGAACAGAGCCCTTCACCTACAAGGCTCCCACAGGCTTTGCTGCAGTTATCAAAAACATCATTTATTTCATCAAGAGCTCACTTATCTGGACAATTGCCGTTGAGCTTACAAGACTGTAATAAATAAGCTGCTTGTATAAATTAAACAAAAAAGCCTCTTTTTCCGAAGATAATCAAAACGGAAAAAGAGGCTTTTCCTATACCCTTAAAAGCTTTTTTATTGTGCATTTTATATAAAATATTTATCTATTGTTGAAAACTATTGACAGTATGCGTTAAATGTTATATAATTAAGACACAGAAAAAAGAAAGGGGTGTTACCAATGTACTGTTTGATGTAAACCGTACGATTTGATAACATTACAAAAGAATAAAGACAATTAACCGTCCTCGAGGTCAGGTGATTAAAAGCCGCTTCAGAGGTCAGGAATAGTCAGAGAAAAGGGTTGCAGTGTTTTGTAACGTGAGTTTGATTTTATCAGATCGGCACGGACCGACTTGAATATAAATATAATGAGAAAATATGACTTTCGCATAAGAAAGGGCGAAAGCGAAGAAAACAAGGAGAAAACACAGTATCTCGTAGCCATGAAGAAATGATAAGAACATAACAGATACCGAAGAAGGCGTATCTGACGGGTAAAGGAATAACCCGTAAATCAGGCATTCACCTAAAAATGAACGGGCAGAAGAATAACTTTCAGCTTTGAGGATATATTACTCCCCTGCAAGTAACCTGCCGAAACTTAAAGGTTTTATAAAAGAAATTAAAGTGAATAAAAGAGATACAAGCACAATTTAATATCAACAATAAAAAATACAAAGACATTTATAATAAATTGAAGCCGTTGCTATTTGCAGCGGCTTTTATTTTACGGCCTCTCTTAACGGCACGTTAAGCTCTGAGTAACTTTTCATTGACATAGTTCTTTTTTAACTGTATAATTGTCGAGGATATTCAAAAAAGGAGAGATAAATAATGTCACTTAAAATTTTTGTACTTAAATATGTTGCACAGCTTAAGGCTCTCAACCCTAAATATGATACAGTATTTGAGCTTCAGAGTGAAAAAAATCCCGTTATCTATCAGGACAGAGAAAATCTCCGTCTTTCCTTTGCAGCTATTGCAGATACTCACCTTCCCAACCGTGAAAGTGCATCACTCAACCTTAACAACCTTGTGCTTGACGCAGAAAAGTCAAAGGCAGATTACGACGCTCTTCTTGTTGCAGGCGATATTGCCGACTGGGGCTTCACCTCGGAATATGAGAGATTTTTCGGCGTGCTTGACAACCAGAAGGCCTTTAAGCACGTATTTGTTACCCTCGGCAACCACGATGTGCGCCTTTTCTTCAAGCGTAGTGTCAGATATCTTACCGAAAAGGTAAACAAATATCTCGGCATTGACACAAAGGGAAAAACCTATTATTCCTATGATGTAAACGGCTACACCTTTATTGTTCTTTGTACAGAGAAGAAGCTTCTTGAAAAGGCATCACTTACAAAAGAGCAGATAAGCTTTCTTGACAGTGAGCTTGCAAGAGCTACAAAGGACGGCAAGCCCGTATTTGTAATGTGTCATCAGGCATTCAAGGATACTCACGGTCTTCCCGAGGTATGGAAAACAGGTGATATGGGTCTTGAATCCGACGAGGTAAGAGCAGTTATGGAAAAGTATAAGAATGTTTTCTTCCTTAACGGTCATCTTCACGGCGGTATTTTTGAAAAGACCTTTGAGGTGCTCAACGAGGAAAACAATGTATACTCACTTTCCGTTCCCGGCTACAGAAAGGAAAACAATTTCGGCATCAACGACTGCGGTACAGGCTACTACGGTGAGGTTTACGATGACAGAGTTGTTTTTACCGCACGTAAGTTCATAAGCGGTGAATATATTGAGGGCGATTATACAAAATTTGAAATTAAGCTTAAATAATTGACACAAGTCCTGTTTATGTGGTAGAATGAATAGGAATATTTTTAGGAAGACCTTTATCTATTCCGATAAGGGTCTTTTATTTTGCCTTATTATAAAGGAGAATCAAAATGAAGTATGATGTAATAATTATCGGTGCAGGCCCTGGCGGTATCTTTGCCGCTTATGAATTGGTTCAGAGCCGTCCCGAGCTTAAGGTCGGCGTATTTGAAGCCGGTCACGCTCTCAGTCAGCGCAGCTGCCCTATTGACGGCAAAAAAATAAAAACCTGTATCGGCTGCAAAAGCTGCAGTATTATGAGCGGCTTCGGCGGCGCAGGCGCTTTTTCTGACGGTAAGTACAACATTACCAACGATTTCGGCGGCACCTTATACGAATACATAGGTAAGACTCATGCCCTTGAGCTTATGCGCTATGTTGACGAAATCAATCTCAAGTACGGCGGCGAGGGAACAAAGCTGTATTCAACCGCAGGCTCACGCTTCAAGACAGAATGCATCCGTAATGACCTGCATCTTCTTGATGCTTCCGTGCGACACCTCGGCACAGACATCAACTATATTGTGCTTGAAAATATTTATGCATACCTCAAGGATAAGGTCGACTTTTACTTTGACACACCCGTTGTTTCCGTATCAATGGAAAACGGAAGCTACAGCATAAACACCAAGGACAGCACCTATAGCTGTGACAAGTGTATCATCTCCGTAGGAAGAAGCGGCAGTAAATGGATGGAATCCGTTTGTCGTGACCTTGATGTTTCAACAAAGTCAAACCGTGTTGACATCGGTGTAAGAGTAGAGCTTCCCGCAGCTGTTTTTGCCCACCTTACCGACGAGCTTTACGAAAGCAAGATTGTTTACCGTACAGAGAAATACGGCGACAAGGGCCGCACCTTCTGTATGAACCCCAAGGGAAGCGTGGTTAACGAAAACACCAACGGCATTATCACCGTTAACGGTCACAGCTATGAGGACCCTGCAAAGCAGACAGACAACACAAACTTTGCTCTTCTTGTTGCAAAGCATTTTTCAGAGCCCTTCAAGGATTCAAACGGCTACGGTGAATCAATTGCACGCCTTAGCAATATGCTCGGAGGCGGTGTAATTGTTCAGCGCTTCGGTGACCTTATAAGAGGCCGCCGTTCAACTCCCGGCCGTATTCAGGAGGCATTTATTACTCCTACCCTCAATGCAACCCCCGGTGACCTGAGCCTTGTTCTTCCCAAGAGAATACTTGACGGCATCATCGAAATGATTTATGCCCTTGACAAGGTTGCCCCCGGCACAGCCAACGAGGATACCCTCCTTTACGGTGTTGAGGTTAAGTTCTATAACATGGAGGTTGAGGTTGACGAAAACCTTGAATCGCGCCATAAGGGACTTTACATCATCGGTGACGGCAGCGGTATCACTCACTCACTTTCACACGCTTCAGCAAGCGGTGTGCATGTTGCAAGAAGCATTGCAGGAAGATAATAAGTAGTAAGTAGCCAGTAGTCAGTAGTCAGTAGTCAGGAAAAGCAGCTGTAAAAAACGAGTTTTTTACAGCTGCTTTTTTAATTTTGCATTTTGCATTTTACATTTTGCATTGCAATGACACCTTGTGTCATTGCCTCAGGCTGTCGCAGGCTATCCATTCACATATATTTTTAAAAACAGGGGCACAGTCACCGTTTCCGCTTACTCCGTCCTCATCAAGCACTGCTACGATATAATGAGGATTATTTGCAGGATAAAAGCCCACAAACCAGGTACGGTAAATTTCCTGACCGTCGCTGTTATAAACTCCGCTTTCGGCAGTGCCTGTTTTACCCGCAAGCTTCATCAGCTCACTTTTTGCATTTGAGGCTATCCCCTTTTCGGTTACCTCATAAAGAAGCTCTCTCATTTTTATTACCGTTTCTTCACTTAAAAGCCTTTTTACTGCTATTCCCCCCTCTTTTGTTACCTTACCCTCGGTGTCACAGAAGCCGTAAATCAGCCTCGGCTCTACAACAGTGCCCATTGCAAGGGCGTGATACGCCTTTACCATCTGCAAGGGCGTAACAAGAAGCTCACCCTGACCGAAGGCCAGATTTGCTCTGTTGCCCTGCATTGAAAGCAAGGCTTCATCGGGCAGACTACCTGCTTCGCTTTCTATATAATCGCAAAGCCTTATGCCCTCACCGAAGCCAAGCTTACGGCAAAAGGAAAGAAAATCACTGTAGTCAAGCCTTTCCATAAGATTTATAAAATAGGTGTTGCAGGATTTCTGCAAAGCCTCTGCCATTGTTAGTCTGCCGTGCACCGTTTCACCGTAGCATATAAACCTTTTGCCCGATATTTCAATATGACCCTCGCACTCGTAGGAAAGCTCCTCACTTATTCCGTTTTCGATAGCGTAGGCGGCAACAATGCTTTTAAAAACCGAGCCTGCGCTGTAGCTCGTAAGCACCTTATTTACAAGCGGTGAATTATCGGCAGAAAGACTTTCTTCTATATTATTTCTGTTATAAGAGGGCACGCTTGCCGAAGCAACAATATCACCCGAATCAATATGCATTACAACGGCACAGCCGCTTTCAATCCCGCCTTGCTCAAGCGCCTCCTCTGTAAGCTGCTGAATACGCTTATCAATAGTAAGCACAACACCGCCCTTTGAATTGAAGCTCTCGTCGGTTACGGTTTTATCCATACCTGCAAGGACTCTTCCGACGGCATCAACCTCAAAGCGTACGCTCAGCCTTCCTGCGTAGCCCGCAAGCTCCTTATCAAACGCCTTTTCAATGCCCGTTACTCCCCTGCCGTCGGCATCGGTATAGCCGACAATATGACAGGCTACATCATCCTCACTGTAACGAAGAGGGACAGAAAAGGTTTTTATAAGCTCGTTATCAATTTCAGACGTTACCTCGGCAGCAAAGGGATAGCCTTTTTTTATATTTTCACTGAAGCCGACATCGGCAAATATACCTGAAATATACTCCATTGCCGAGGCTACGGGCGTAACAGCGGCAACAAGCTTGCTTTTTGTATCAACAAGAAGCTCTCTGTTGCGGTCGTAAATTTTGCCCCTTGTTGTGCCTATTTCCACTACCCGTCCACCGTTGCTCTTTGATGCATCGGAATAAGAAGAAAAATTGATGTAGGCAATTCTTCCTAAAATTGCCATAAAGCAGACCGTAAAGAGCATATATAATGAAAGTATTCTTTTTGAAAAACGCAGCATAAAAATCACCTTTTTTATTATTTCCCACTATCCTACAGTTATCGACAGTAAGTTTTTTGCCAATTATTTATAATTATTTTCTAAAAAGACTTGACCTCTTCGAAAAAATCAGCTAGAATAGAATTAGCACTCGAGCAACAAGAGTGCTAAAACAAGAAAATACATAATTATCATATATCAGGAGGAATATATCATGACTATTAAACCGCTTTCAGACAGAGTTGTTCTCAAAGCAACAGAGATTGAAGAAACCACAAAAAGCGGCTTCATTCTCACTTCAGCTTCACAGGAGAAGCCCCAGTTTTCCGAGGTTGTTGCAGTAGGTCCCGGCGGACTTGTTGACGGCAAGGAGGTAACTATGTTTGTTAAGGTCGGCGATAAGGTTATCACCGGCAAATATTCAGGCACAGAGGTTAAGCTTGACGGCGAGGAATACACCATCGTTCGTCAGAATGATATTCTCGCAATTGTAGAATAATCGCAAAAAGCAAATTTCACTTATTCGGAGGTAATATATTATGGCAAAACAGATTATTTTTGGCGAAGATGCAAGAAAAGCACTTCAGGGCGGTATTGACAA
>JBGVGP010000071.1:0-6508 GCA_045121735.1 Acutalibacteraceae bacterium | reverse complement strand
GTAAAGAATTCAGCCGAGGGCGACGCTGCTCACTGGGTAGGCGTATGGACTTATGTTACTCCCGAAAAGATTGCCGAAGCAGCAGAAGGCAAGCTTACCTACAGCTACGAGTTTGACTGGTACGGAAACGGCTTTGAAAATGCAGTACAGAAGATAAATGTTGTACTCGATACAGATAAAATCAACCTTGACCACGAAAATTATTATGGCTCGGTTGAGGGCATTACACAGGGTATTGAAGCAACCGGCACAACAGATATTGAGGTAACAAACGCTCAGGAAATTACACTTGACTTTGCACCTGCTGATCCCTCAATAGGCAGAATGAATGACGGCTGGTGGGCAGGCTTTAAGGTAATTGCTCCCGCAGAGCTTACCGAGGCACAGCTTAAGGATGTAAAATTCCGTAAGAACACAGACGGTCAGTGGAGCGAGCCCGGCTTATTCTGGGATGTAAAGAATTCAGCCGAGGGTGATGCAGTTCACTGGGTAGGCGTATGGGCATTTGTTACACCTGAGCTTATTGCATCAGCACAGGATAACAAAATTATTTACGAGTATGAATTTGACTGGGACGGTAACGGCTTTGGTATTTCAACACAGAAGGTCAAGGTTGTGCTTGATACAGAGAAGATCAACCTTATTCACAGTGAAGGCTGTACACGGGTTGTAGAAAAAGCGGCAGTTGCTCCGGATTGCACAAATGACGGTAACAACGAAAAATCATACTGCGCAGTATGCGGACTTATTACAGGTGACGGAGCAGTAATTCCCGCCCTCGGTCATACAGACGGTGAAGAAGTAACCGAAAATGAAACCGCAGCAACCTGTGAGGCAGACGGCTCATACGATACAGTGGTATACTGTACAGTATGTACCAAGGAGACAAGCAGAACAACAACAACAGTTCCTGCTCTCGGTCACACAGACGGTAAAGAAGTAATAGAAAATTCAATTGCAGCCACCTGCGAAAGCAAGGGCTCATATGAAACAGTAGTATACTGTACCGTATGTAAAGAAGAAACAAGCCGAGTTAAAACAACTATTCCCGCCTTCGGCCACGATTACAGTGAAAAGATTATTGATGCAGAGCATCTTTATAAGGCGAAGACCTGTACAACATATGCAAGATATTTCTATGACTGTATCCGTTGTGATGAAATGACATCAGAAACCTTTGAAAATAAGGCAGAGGGTCTTCTCAAGCACGTTAAGACAGTACGTATAGACAGCAAGCATCTCGCTTCAGCTGCAGACTGTGAAAATCAGGCCTGGTATTATATGGGCTGTGCTAACTGTGATACAGTGTTCAAGGATGAAAAGGTTGATGAATATCCCGGCTCAGACGAAAAAATCGAAGCAGCAAAGGGTCACCTTCTTACAGTTGAAAAGGTAACAACCAAGGCTTCAATAGGTAAGAAGGGTTACACAAACTTCTTCTGTGAGGATTGCGGTGAGAAGGATAGTCTTTCTCTTTCCTTCCCTGCTATCAAGGGCGTGACTCTCAGCGGTACCTCCTACAGCTATACAGGTAAGGCCATCAAGCCCTCCGTAACAGTTAAGGATACTGCAGGCAAGACTCTTAAAAACGGCACAGATTATACAGTAAGCTATTCATCAAATACTGCCCCCGGTAAGGCAAGTGTAAAGGTTACCTTCAAGGGCAGCTACACAGGCTCAACTACTCTTAATTTCACAATCAAGCAGCTTCCCGCTACAAAGAAAATCTCATTTACCTCAACTACATCCTCAATTACACTTAAGTGGGATAAGGTTTCCTATGCGGACGGCTACAAGGTTTATATCAAGACATCAGACGGCTGGAAGGAAGTAGGCTCAACCACAAAGAACAGTCTTAAGATAACAAAGACTGCCTCAGGCAAAAAGCTTTCCTCCGGTAAGGAATACAGCTTTATGGTAAAGGCTTATGCAAAGCCCGGCTCAAAGACTTATGTTTCCGATGCCTACAAGAGCATCACTGCTGCAACAATGGCAGCTGCAACCTCAAAGGTTACCGTATCACAGACAACAAGCTCAATTACACTTAAGTGGAGCAAGGTTTCAGGTGCTGATAAATATAATGTTTATAAGTACAACACCAAGACCAAGAAGTATGAGCTTTATAAGACCGTAAAGGACAGAGAAATCACAATCAAAAAGCTCAAGAGCGGTACAAGCTATAAGTATCTTGTAAGAGCAGTTACTGTTATTTCCGATAAGGTAAGCGTAATAGGTGAAGAAAAGAAGATTACCGCTTCTACAAAGCCTGCAACACCCAAGGTAAGTGTAAGCTCAAAGGGTACAACAGCAACAGTTAAGTGGAAGAGCATTACCGGTGCATCAGGCTATGAGGTTTATATGAAGACAGGCTCAGGTAAGGCTAAGCTTGTAGGCACAGTTAAGAGCTCAAAAACAAGCTTTGCTAAAAAGAAGCTTGACAAGAATAAGAAGTATACCTTCACAGTAAGAGCTTACAGAACTGTAGACGGCAAAAAGATCTACAGCGATTACGGTAAAAAGGCTGTAACAATAAAATAAAATCGGTTTAAGATTTTTACGGCAGAGCTTCTTCTATGGGGCTCTGCCAAATCAGGAGGATGAATTATGCAGCATAAAATTATTGCTTTTTATAAAAAGATAATTGCAGCCATAATGGCAGTTCTTGTTTCTATGGGTCTTACCTGTGGCAAGACTGACGGTTCGGTAAACGCTGTAAGAGGCGAGGTTAATACCGTTACCGCTTACGACGAAAGCGCCGATTATAAGCTCAGCATTGACGCCGCTGATGAGGTTCACGATATCAGTGAGCTTCTTTACGGTATCTTCTTTGAGGATATCAACTTTGCAGCAGACGGCGGCCTTTATGCAGAAAAGGTAATCAACCGTTCCTTTGAATACGGCAAGCTTGCAGCAGACGATGAGCTTCACGGCTGGAGCAAGGTCGGCGGTGCTTCAATTGAGGTGACAAAGGGCGATAAGCTTGGCGGCCTTAACGAAAACAACACTAACTATCTTGTTATCACAAACACGACATCAGAGCCCTCAGGCGTGCAGAACAGAGGCTTCCTTGACGGTATGGCTATCGAAAAGGACGGCAAGTACTACTTCTCTGTTTATGCAAAGGATATGAAGGGCGGAAGTGCTGACCTTACAGTTAACCTTATTGCAAACGGAATGGTTGCCGCTACAGGCAAAATTTACGATATAACTACTGAGTGGACAAAGTATGAGCTTGAGCTCGTTTCTGACACTACCGCAAATACAGAGGTTTACCTTCAGGTGCTTTCAGACTGCAGCAAGGTTGCAGTTGATATGGTTTCACTCTTCCCCGAAACCTACAAGGGTCACGGTATGAGAATGGACCTTGCAACAAAGCTCTCCGAGCTTGAGCCCTCCTTCCTTCGCTTCCCCGGCGGTTGCGTTATCGAGGGCTATGACAGCGAAACAGCCTATAACTGGAAGAACAGCATCGGTGTAGGTGAGGACGGCCTTCCTCTCGAATTCAACGGTACCTACGGTGACGTTGCAACAAGAAGCTACGGCATCAACCTTTGGACAGACGTAAATGCAACAGAAGATCCTCTTCCCTGCTATATGAGCTACGGTCTCGGCTTCTTCGAATACTTCCAGCTTGCAGAGGATATCGGTGCAATAGGTGTTCCTGTTATTAACTGCGGTCTTTATTGCCAGATGAGAGGCAAGGGCCCTGTTGATATGTACACACCCGAATTTGAACAGTATCTTCAGGATATGGTTGACCTTGTTGAATTCTGCCGTGGCGGCGTGGATACAACATGGGGCAAGGTAAGAGCATCACTCGGTCATCCCGAGCCCTTTGAGCTTAAGTATATCGGTATCGGTAACGAAAACGAAAACGAGGTATATTTCGAGCGCTACGAAGCCTTCCTTGAACGCTTCAACGAAGAAAAGGCAAAGAATCCCGAGCTTTACGAGGGACTTGAGCTTATCTATTCTTCAGGTGCTTCAGAAGCAACACACAGTGAAAATTACATAAAGTCATATGAAAACGCTTACGAATACGTAAACGAAAACGGCATTACAATTGACGAATATGCAGGTGTAACAGACCATCATTACTACAATGATCCCTCATGGTTCCTTGAAAATGCTGACTACTATGACGAAAAGAACTATAAGAGAGAAACCTCTGAAATGCTTGATACAGGCTACGGCGGTGCAATAAATGTTTTCCTGGGTGAATATGCAGCCCGCTCAAACAGACTTGAAGCAGCCCTTGCCGAGGCGGCATATATGACAGGCCTTGAGAGAAACGGTGATATTGTTAAGATGGCAGCTTATGCTCCTCTTTTCGGTAACCTTACCGCAACTCATTGGTCACCTGACCTTATCTGGTTCAATAATCACCTTTCAACAGGCTCAATCAGCTACTATATGCAGAAGCTTTTCTCAACAAATGCAGGTACAAGCCTTCTTGCTTCACAGCTTGACGGTGCTGCTCTTCCGATGAAGGAAGCAGCAGGCAGAGTGGGTGTCGGCACATGGTACACGAGCGCAGAGTTTGATAACGTTAAGGTTACCAACAACGACAACAGACTTATCATGGGTATGGACTGCTTCCTTCCCACATCATACTGGTGGGGCTGGACAGACACCACAAGCGGTGACTGGGGAATTAAGAACGGCAAGCTTATCCAGAAGGATACCTGGATGGCTGATAACCACAGAGGTGCAGTAACCTTCTTCGGTGAAACAGACTGGACAAACTACACCTTCACCGTTGAAGCAACAAAGCTTGACGGCTCAGAGGGCTTCATCATTCCCTTTGCAGCACAGGATACAGATAACTACTGGTTCTGGAACATCGGTGGCTGGGGCAACACAATTTCCTGCCTTCAGGAAATTGAAAACGGCATCAAGACAGGCCGAGTTCCCGGTACAGTAAAGGATTTTGAAGTTGAAACAGGCAGAACCTATGAAATCAAGGTTGTTGTAAACGGTTACAATGCAAAGGGCTACATCGACGGTGAGCTTATGTTTGACAAGGACCTTGAATCAGGCACAAAGGCAGAAAGCTATCAGGTTGTTTCCACAGACGAAAGCGGAGACATCATCATCAAGCTTGTAAACGTTACAGGCAGCGACAGAAGCTTTGCAATTGATATTGCAAATGCAGATGTAAAGGGTACTGCAACAGTTTACCAGGTAGCAGGCGACAGCCTTGATAACGATAACATTCTCGGTGCAAAGGAAGACTGCATTATGGAAGAATTTACCGTGGACGGTATAAGTGATAAATTCAACTACACAGTTCCTATGTACAGTGCAACAGTAATCAGAATTGCAAGATAAAAACAATAAAAGTTTTTGTGTTGCTTTTTTCAAAAAGTAACGCCTTGCGGCGAGCAAAATAATAAAAAGAGAGTCGTAAACGGCTCTCTTTTTTCTTTACTTTTAGGAAAGTAATATGTTATAATTAAAAAAATGTGTAGAGTTCCATCCTTGGCTCTCCCTTTGGGAGAGCTGTCACGAAGTGACTGAGAGGGCAAGAATATAAAAAGCAAACTTCCGTAAACCCTCTCTGTCGGCTTTGCCGCCACCTCTCCCAAAGGGAGAGGCAAGCTATAAATTCATAAGGTGTATGATACAGAAAAAGGAAATGCAAGTTAAAAAGAATGCAAAAATGTTACCGACAGCAAAAATGTTGCGTAAGAATATGACACCGCAAGAGCGAAAGCTGTGGTTTGTGTTTTTGCGTAAATATCCAGTGAAAATTTATAAACAGAGAATAATTGAATCGTTTATAGTTGATTTTTATTGTGCTTCGGCTCGGTTGGTTATTGAGATTGACGGCTCACAACATTTTACAGAACAGGGAATTGAATATGACAAAGAAAGAAGTGCTGTAATAGAGGCTTATGGGTTGAAGGTTATTCGTTTTACAAATTATGAGGTTGATACTGACTTTGTGAGTGTGTGTGAAACAATAGATTCAGAGATAAAATTAAGATTGGAAGAAAACAAAAAATATAATAGCAAGTAAAAGTTAATTCTTGGCTCTCCCTTTGGGAGAGCTGGCAATCAAAGATTGACTGAGAGGGTCAGTAAGGGAGAGATAAAGTTGGTAATACCCGAAAAAGGAAAACGTATTTCTAAAATAGATACATATTTGAACTGCGCTGAAACGTTTGCTTACAGAAGCACCTGTATAAAAAGAAAGTACGGTGCAGTAATAGTAAAAGAAGATGTGGTTATTTCAACGGGCTACAACGGTTCACCAAGGGGGTTAGTTAATTGCTGTGACTCAGGTAGTTGTCCCCGTATTGAACGCAATATGCATCAGGGAGAGGGCTATGGAATTTGCCGTGCTATTCACGTTGAAATGAACGCTCTTCTGAATTGCTCAAGAGCACAGACAATGGGCGCAGATTTGTATCTTGCAGGAGTTAATCCTGATAATACTGTACACGAAGCAAAGCCTTGTCCTGTTTGCGCAAGGAATATAATTCAGGCAGGAATAAATAATGTG
>JBGVGP010000070.1:0-2196 GCA_045121735.1 Acutalibacteraceae bacterium | reverse complement strand
TTGACAATAGTGCTGCCGATGATATAAAATATAACAATAAATAAACAAGGAGAGAATACTATGATTATTACAAATAAGGATAACGTTTTTCATCTTCAGACAAACAAAACAAGCTACATCTTCAGGGTGCTTCCTTCAGGTCATCTTGAAAATCTTTACTACGGCAAAAAAATCAGAAATGCTTCCTCCTTTACCCATATTTACGATAAGCACGCCCAGGGCTATCCCAACTCCGTAGCATACAGTCAGGACGATACAAGCTTTTCTCTTGACCATGTTCCCACAGAATATTCAACCTACGGTAAAGGCGACTACAAAATGCCTGCTATGCAGCTTTTAAGCCACGACGATATTTACACTACCGATTTTAAGTTTGCCGTTGCAGGTGTAACAAAGGCAAAGCCCGACCTTAAGGGTCTTCCCTCAAGCTACGGTGACAGTGAAACACTTACCGTTGTGCTTGAAGATAAACATATCGGTGCAGAGCTTCATCTTCTTTACACAGTTTTTGAAGAATGCAATGTAATTACAAGAAGCGCAAGACTTATCAACAAGAGTAAAAATCCTATTAAAATCCGTTCAATTATGAGTATGCAGCTTGACCTTCCCAAGGGCGACTACACAATGCTCACCTTTGACGGTGCATGGACAAGAGAAAGATATAAGCACGAGCACGAGCTCAATAGCGGAGCATGTGAAATCGGCTCAATTGTCGGCTTCTCCTCAAACAGACATAACCCCTTCTTTGCTGTAAAGAGAGATGACTGCAACGAGGACAGGGGAGAGTGCTTCGGCTTCAACCTTGTTTATTCAGGCAACCACCTTGCCCGTGCCGAGGTAGGCTCACACGGTATTGTACGTATCACTAACGGTATCAATCCCTTTGAGTTTGAATGGCTTCTTTCAGAGGGTGAAACCTTTGACTCACCCGAAAGCGTAATGACCTTCAGCGCAGAGGGTCTTAACGGTATGAGCCGCAATATGCACGACTTTGTAAAGAAGCATATCGTAAGAGGCTACTGGAAGCACAGAGAGCGTCCCATTCTTGTAAACAACTGGGAGGCAACCTATTTTGATTTCAACGAAAAGAAGATTCTTGAAATCTGTAAGGCAACAAAGGAAATCGGTGCCGAAATGTTTGTTCTTGACGACGGCTGGTTCGGTAAGCGTAATAACGATAAGGCAGGTCTCGGTGACTGGGTAGTAAACAAAAAGAAGCTTCCCAGCGGAATTGACGGCTTGAGCCGAAAAATCAATGCAATGGGTCTTAAGTTCGGTCTGTGGGTAGAGCCCGAAATGGTTAACCCGGACAGTGACCTTTACCGTGCACATCCCGACTGGGCAGTGACAACAGATAAGTACGAGCCTTCACAGGGCAGAAATCAGTTTATTCTCGACCTTACAAGAGACGATGTTGTAGAATATCTTATCAACACAATGACCGATGTTTTCCGTTACGGCAACATTGAGTATATCAAATGGGACTGCAACCGTCAGTTCACTGATGTATTCTCAAGAAGAAAGGGCGCAAGAAGCGGCGAATTCTTCCACAGATACATCATGGGTCTTTACAAGGTGTGGGATTCACTTACCGAAAAGTTCCCCGAAATGCTCTTTGAGGCTTGCTCCTCAGGCGGTAACCGCTTTGACCTTGCAACCTTCTGCTATATGCCTCAGTGCTGGACAAGTGACAACACCGACGCCCTTGACAGACAGTACATTCAGTCAGGCACATCCTACGGCTATCCTCAGTCAGTTATGACAATGCACGTTGCCTGTGAGGTAAGCTTCAACGACTTCCGCTATGCTAATATCGAGCATCGCTTCAATGTTGCGGCCTTCGGTCTTTTAGGCTATGAGCTTGATGTTACAAAGCTTTCAAAGTTTGACAAGGCAGCTGTTAAAAAGCAGATTGAATATTATAAAAAGCACCGTATGCTTCTTCAGTACGGTGATTACAGAAGAATCGGTGACGTATTCAAAAACGGTAATGTATGCACCTGGGAAATCACAAGCAGAGATAAGACAGAGTCAATGCTCGGCTACTTTGTTAACCGTATTTCTCCCAACAGCACAGCCGATATTATCCGTTTTGCAGGTCTTAACGAGGACCTCGATTACGAAATGAAGAACCGTACTCAGTACATCAATATCAAGAACTTCGGCGGTCTTATCAATGCTCTTCCCATCGATATC
>JBGVGP010000069.1:0-3058 GCA_045121735.1 Acutalibacteraceae bacterium | reverse complement strand
ACGTCTTTTCCGAATTCTTCCGAAGGATATTTCGGCAGACGTTTTTGCTTACCTTGACCTTGACAATCAGCAGGCAATTGTGCAGTCCATTACCGACAGCGAAATCCAGCGCCTTATGGATGACCTGTTTGTGGACGACGCCGTTGACTTTCTTGAAGAGGTTCCCGCAAACATTGTAAGAAGAGTGCTTGCAAATACAGACAAGGAAACAAGAGATACTATCAACCGTTTCCTAAAATATCCCGAAAACTCTGCAGGTAGCGTTATGACCAACGAAATGGTTGAGCTTCACGACAGACTTACCGTTGCCGACGCCGTTAAAAGCATCCGCCGTAACGGTATAGACAAGGAAACCATTTACACCTGCTATGTTATAGATGACGGCAGAAGACTCGTCGGTACTATCCCCTTAAGAAGACTTCTTCTCAACGAGGACGATACTTCCATCACGGAAATCATGAGTGACGACGAGCAGCTCATTTACGTGCGCACCATGGACGACCAGGAAGAGGTCGCCTCCGTTGCTAAAAAGTACGACCTTCTTTCTGTTCCCGTAACAGACAAGGAGGACAGACTTGTCGGCATTATCACCATCGACGACATCGTCGACATTATCGATGAAGAGGCCACAGAGGATATGGAAAAGATGGCCCTTCTTACTCCTTCAGAGGATGAATACCTTAAAACAGGTGTCTTCTCCCTTGCTAAAAACCGTTTCGGCTGGCTTCTGCTTCTTATGATAGCCTCAACCTTTACAGGTCAGATTATCGAGGGCTTTGAAAATCAGCTCGCAACAATAGCAGGTCTTACAGCCTGTATCCCTATGCTTATGGGTACCGGCGGTAACTCGGGCAATCAGGTTTCAACCCTTATTATCCGTGGCCTTGCCCTTGGCGAGGTAAAAATCAAGGACTACTTCAGAATTCTCTGGAAGGAAATCAGAGTTTCTCTTATGGTCGGTATTGCCCTTGCAGTTGCCAACGTAGCAAGAATGCTTATTGTAAGAGGGCTTACAGGCAGTGACACAGCCAACAGTGTTATTATGGTTGTCTCCCTTTCCGTTGCCGCAGTCGTTATTGTTTCAAAAACAATAGGCTGTACACTTCCCATTGTGGCAAAAATCCTTAAGCTTGACCCCGCTCTTATGGCAGGTCCGCTTATTACTACACTTGTAGATACAATTTCACTTATTATTTACTTTGCACTTACAAGGGCTCTTATCCCCATGGGCTAAGCCACTGTAAGCGCAAGGATGTGAATGTCGGAGCTATTCCGGCATTTGTCATCTTAAAGGACACAAACAGTTAAGGAGGTTTTCTTTTGTTTAAACGTTTTATGTCTTTCACAAAGGGCTACAGATTTCTGACGATAATCTGTCCTTTTATGATTTACCTTGACATTATTATTGAGCTTGAAATTCCCAAGGCAATGGGCCGTGTTGTGGATATGCTCTACACCCTTGAGCCCGGCTCCGAGGTCTCAAGGTCAATCATTGCAAATGACCTTTCAATTGAGCTTCTTAAAATGCTCGGCCTTTGCGCAATAACTCTCGTCATCGGCTACATAGCATCACGCTGCAGTGCTATTGCAAGTATGGGCTTCGGTGCAAATTTAAGAAGAGAGCTTTTTAACAAGACACAGGACCTCTCATTTGAAAATATCAACAAAATTAAAATCTCCTCGCTTATCACCCGTATGACAAGTGACGTTTCACAGGTGCAGAGCGTTTACAAAAACACTATTGTCACCTTCATCAAGGGACCTCTTATGCTTATCACATCACTCAAGTATGCCCTTGATATAAGCCGTGACCTTTCAGTTGTTTTCTATATTGCGCTTCCCGCAATTGTGATTGTTCTTATTCTTATGGGCTCACTTGCAGTTCCTGTTTTCAAAAAGATGCTCAAGAAGACAGACGAGTTCAACGGCGTTCTCAGAGGTAATCTGAACGGCATACGCGTAGTAAAGGCCTTTGTACGTCAGGATTATGAAAAGAGTCGCTTTGAGGAAGTAAACAGAGGCGTAATGAAGCTCAACATCAAGGCTCAGACCCTTGTGCTTTACATCACCCCTGCAATTATGTTTGTTATCTACGGCTGTATGATTTTCTCCCTTTGGAGAGGTAGTGAAATCATTATCGGCAGTCCTGCTGCCGCCCTTGAGGGTACAGGTCTTTCCGTAGGTAAGCTTACCGCCTTTATTTCCTATATCACTCAGGTGCTCTCCTCACTTATGACCGTGCTTCTCGTTTTTGTAAGCATGATTATGGCCAAGGCCTCCATCGACAGAATCAGTGAGGTGTTCAAGCAGGAGCCCGCAGTAAGCGACGAAAACGCAGACCCCACAGCCATAGTTGAAAACGGTGAAATTGAATTCAGAAGCATAAGCTTCAAATACAGTCAGGACGCTGAAAAGAACATCCTTGAGGATGTTTCTCTTAAGATAAATTCAGGTGAAACTCTCGGCATCATCGGCGGTACCGGCTCTTCAAAGTCCACGCTTATCCAGCTTATCCCCCGTCTTTACGACGCAACCGAGGGTGAGGTTATGGTAGGCGGCAGAAATGTAAAGGACTACAGCTTCCGCAGCCTTCGCAATGAAATTGCCGTTGTGCTTCAGCAGAGCGTGCTTTTCTCCGGCACAATAAGAGACAATATTCTCTGGGGTAAGCTTGACGCTACCGAGGAGGAAATCATAGCCGCCGCAAAGGCAGCCGAGGCTCACGAATTTATCAGCGATTTTGAAAAGGGCTACGACACAGAGCTCGGCCAGGGCGGTAACACCGTTTCAGGCGGTCAGCGACAGCGTATCTGTATTGCCCGTGCACTTATCAAAAAGCCGAAGATTCTTATTTTCGACGACTCTACAAGTGCTGTTGATACTGCAACAGATGCTAAAATCCGCAGTGCACTGCGCAGTGAGGAATATAAGGATATTACTAAAATCATTATCTCACAGCGCATAACATCAATTATGGATGCCGACAGAATCGTCGTTATGGATAACGGTAAAATTCACGCCGTAGGCACCCATGATGAGCTTAAAGAAAGCAGTGAAA
>JBGVGP010000068.1:0-3384 GCA_045121735.1 Acutalibacteraceae bacterium | reverse complement strand
TCGGGATAGTTTTCTTCAAGGTAAAGAATAACGTCCTTATCAAAGGAGGCAACTATAACCCTGTCAATAAGCTTCATTTCAGTTAAAATACCGTAAAGTATATCTGCCGCCCTGTAGCCGAGCTCACCGCTGTTTTTTATTTCAATGCTGTAACGGTAGCCGCCGTTTTTTTCTACATATCTCAGAACATCGTTTACGGTAACTGCCCTCAGATTATCGGGAATATCATCGCCGCGAAGACCCTTATACGGTGTTTCACCGTCCTGATTTTTAAAGGTTTCACCCAGGTTGAGGCTGCGAAGCTCCTCATAGGTGTAATTTTCGGGATATATTTCGGTTTTTCCGAAATATTCTACTGCATTGCTGACATCGTCAAGAATATCGTCGTGAAGAACGATAAGCTTTTCATCGGCAGTTATGTGTAAATCAAACTCAAGAATATCTGCCTTGAAGGTTTTTGAATTCACACAGCCCTCAAAGGCCATCATTGTGCCCTGCGGGAAAAGTCTTCGTCCTGCACGGTGCGCCGAAACTGATGTATCACCAAGCCTTGTGATGTACTGATTTGTTACGGAGTATTCCTCGGGCTTATCCTGCCACTGATATGTAACAAGCTTATAAAAGCCGAAAACAGTAAGTGCAAGCACAGCCAGAGAAACAACAATTATCCTGATTGCTTTTAATATTTTACAAGAGCTTTTCTTCTTTTTTTCTTTTACACCCTTCATAAGTTCTCCCTTTTATCTGTCTGTTTATTCTGCAGCAGCCTCGAGCTTAGCCTTAGCTTCGGCTCTTATTACCTCGAGCTCATCCATAATCTTTTCCTTACGCTTGCCGGTAAAGTTATCAAACATCATAATAATACCGGGAAGAAGGTTACCTAAGATACCGGGAACAACAACAAGCATAAAAATACCGTGGAGGGTTTCGGGAGTCTGAACAGCTTCGACCATCTGGCCGTCAACCATCTGTGCACTCTGATAGCCGATAAGTGCAAGGCCGCCGTTTACAAGAAGCTCCTTCCAGAGGTCGGCAATTCTTGACACCATTGTGCTGAAGGCAAAAACCATACCCTCGTTACGCTGTGCAACGCCGTACTTCTGATAGCTCTTCCATTCCATATAGTCGGTGGAGTCGGCAAGAAGAACGCGCTTTGCAGCACTCATACCTGCGTTGGGAAGGCCGCCGAGTGCAATAAGGATACCTACAATCCAGAGGTTTTTATAACCGAAAATTGCAAGAAGAATATAGCATATTGCAGTGTGCATATAGCCTGCAACAACAATATCTCTTGAAGAAAGCTTTCTGCCTATAAAGGGAACAGAGAAAAGACCTGCATAGGAAAGTGCTGAAGAGCCCATTTCAACGTAAGCCTTCATACCGAACTTGTTAAGGGTCTGCTTATAGAAGAAGGGAAGTGCATTGTAGCATACTCTTCTGATTGATTCAACACAGTTGGCAAGACACAGAAGAAGAAGCGGTCTGTTGAGAAGAATAAGCTTATAGTCGATTTTGATTTTTTTGTCATCCTTGGGAGGAAGAACAAGGTTTCTTTCCTTAAGGGTCATGCTCGGCACGAGCATTGTGAAAATGCCGAGAATACCGAAAAGAAGTGCAACGGTGAAGAAAGCCCATTTTTCACTGTTGTAGTCACTGTCCATAGCCTCAATAATGATGGGAACAAGCCAGCCGGGGAACATTGAGCCGAGAGTTGAAGCTACCTGTGCAATAGTATAGAAGTTCTTTCTTGACTTTGCATTGGGTGTCATTCGAACCGAAAGAGTTGAAAGTGCACATCATAAAAGGTATCGGCAATATTGAAGGTAAGATAAAGCACAAAGCTCCAGATAAGATTAAACATCAAGGAGCCTGAGGGTACAACAAAAAGCAGCACCGAGGACAGGAAGAAGGGAAGTGCAGCTGCCCTCATAAAGGTTCTTGCATTACCCTTGCCTGAACGGTTATTATCGAGCATTACACCGACAATAGGAGCAATAAGGATGTTTACTGCCGTGGTGGTTGATTTCATTGCAACCATATGGCTTGACTTAAGACCCATATAGTCATACATAAACTGGTCTGTGTAGGTGCTTACGGAGTCCTGACCCATACAGTTACCGAACACACCCGAAACATAACCCATCTGTTCCTTTAAGGCTACATCAGGGTTGTCTATAAATTTCTGAAGCTTTTCTTTAAGTTTTCCCATTTTTATTCTCTCCTTATACCTCAAATTCTTTTTCTATATATTCCGATTTCATGCCGTAAGCATTTTCGGCAAGAATCTTAACCCTGTACTTCCCCTTGGGGAACATACCGAGACATGTTCTGATATCTGTGTCCTCACCGTAAAGGTAATATGTAGGTATTGTTTTAAGTGTTTTGACAGCTTCGCCTTTTTCGTTTTCTACATAAATTCTGTAAATAAATACAGGCTTTTTATCTGCACACCTTGCTTCAGGATGTGAAACAACATAAATATCACCGTTTTTTTCGACATCAGGCTGTGCTTCGTCAGCAAAGCGCGGTGCAGCCGCCTGTAAGCGCTGATTTTCAGGAGTATACTCACGGTTATTTTTATCGGCAGGATTTTTAAGGTAATACTCACAAAGTATTTTTTCAGACATAATATCCACACCGATAACACGCATATTACTGTCCTTATCAAGTTCAACTATAAGGAAGCTTGCGCAGTCCTCAAAAAAGGCGGGATGCACCTTTCTGTCGTCGTCTACTGTAAGCTCAACATATTTGAGTGAGCCTGTACCTATAGCCGTAAACTCCTTTTGCCACACAGAACGGGGGTCATTTACCGGATAATGCGAATGACCCGAAAAATCAACCACATTGGGATACTTTTCAAAAATTCCGTTGAAGAATCTGTTTCCCCAGCCGTCAAAATCACTGCTTCCGTAAACGGTGTTTTTTACATGCTCGTGATGAAAAACAAATACAGGCTTATCTGCGCAAGCACTAACAGCTGACTTAAGTCCCTTTTTAAGCCACCGCTTCTGAAGATAGGAATAATGCTTTTTGTTTATGCTACAGGTTGAAAGACCTATGAAATGATAGCCTCCGATTACTCTGTGGAAGTCTGTCTCCTGCCCTATAAGGGATTTATAGTATTCAAGAGATTTCTTTCCCATTGCTATGGAATCGTGTCCCTTTGCAACGGTACAGAGGAAATTTGCACCCCTTTGAGCACCGTAATCGTAAAGCTCCTTAAAGGCTTCAAACTCTTCTTTTGTACCCCTGTTAGTAATGTCACCTGCAATAAAGAAGGAATCAATTTTATTATAATTGTTATCCTTTGAAGCAAAATCAAGAGCGTAGTCGATTACATGCTTCAGCCTGTAATATCCCGGCGCTCCGATTCCCTCAATG
>JBGVGP010000067.1:0-4940 GCA_045121735.1 Acutalibacteraceae bacterium | reverse complement strand
AATAGTTATACCGATATGCTCCTCGAGCTCCTTTATTGCACGGCTGAGATTAGGCTGACCCATATAAAGGTTCGCCGCAGCCTTGCTTATTGACTTGGTTTCTGCAATTTCGGTTGCATATTTGAGATGTAAAATATTCATCGTATCACCCTTGGAATTTGTTTGTTAAATTATAGCATAAAAGTAAAATTTTGGCAAGTTTCAGAAAAAAGAAAAAGCAGATGACTAAATCATCTGCTTTCATATTGTTTTTAGTTATGATACGAAAAGAACAAGAAGTGCCGATACAAGAGCAAGGATAAAGAAGATTGTACCTGCAATCTTTGTGAACTTTGCAAGCTGTGCTTCCATTGTTCTGCCCTTATTCTTACCGAAGAAGGTATCTGCTGCACCGCTGATTGCGCCTGAAAGACCCTGCTGCTTGCTTTCCTGAAGAGCAACAAGAACTACGATTATAACTGAAACAATTATAACAAGAATTGCTAATAAATACTGAACAAATGTCATTTTCTTAACCTCCGATAATTTTATACTATGGTATTCTAACACAACTGTAATTTAAAAGTCAATAGCTACTGTTGTTTTTTTATGCTTTTAGTATAAAATTGTTTTAAAATTCACTTTCCTCGAAAATTGCCTTTTCTGTACCGTCTACTGCAGCCTTTGTAATTATAAGCTTTCCGCCGTTTACGCTCTGCGGTACATCATACATATAATCAAGAAGAAGCTTTTCGATAATAGAACGAAGTCCTCGCGCACCTGTTTTTGCTTCAAGTGTTTTTTCAGCGATAGCCGTAAGTGCATCATCCTCAAAGAAGAGGTCTACCTTATCAATGCTGAAAAGATACTTGTACTGCTTGACAAGTGAGTTTTTAGGCTCTGTCATAATTTTTACAAGAGCATCCTTATCAAGGTCGTCAAGAGCGGTGATTACGGGAAGTCTGCCGACAAGCTCGGGAATAAGGCCGAATTTTACAAGGTCATGGTGCATAACCTTATGCATTACCTTTGCCTCAGCAAAATCCTTTTTGCTCTTTATTTCAGCACCGAAGCCGAGTCCGCCGCTACCGAGTCTTTTTTCAACAATCTTTTCTATGCCTACAAAAGCACCGGCACAGATAAAGAGAATGTTTGAGGTATCAATCTGAATAAATTCCTGCTGGGGATGCTTTCTGCCGCCCTGGGGAGGAACATTTGAAACAGTACCCTCAAGAATTTTTAAAAGCGCCTGCTGAACACCCTCACCGCTTACGTCACGGGTAATTGAGGTGCTCTCACTCTTTCTGCCGATTTTATCAATTTCATCGACATAGATAATGCCCTTTTCGGCTCTTTCAATATCAAAGTCGGCTGCCTGAATAAGTCTCAAGAGGATATTTTCAACGTCCTCACCGACATAACCTGCCTCTGTAAGAGTGGTTGCATCAGCAATAGCAAAGGGAACGTCAAGAATTTTTGCAAGAGTTTGCGCAAGCATTGTTTTACCTACGCCGGTGGGACCGAGCATAAGAATGTTGCTCTTGCTTACCTCGACATCGTTATCAGTGCCGCTGTATATTCTTTTATAATGGTTATAAACTGCAACGCTGAGCGCCTTTTTTGCTTCATCCTGACCGATTACGTATTCATCAAGAAGAGCCTTGATTTCGGCAGGCTTTTTAAGTGAAGTAAAATCTGTGCTTTTTTCCTTGCTGCTGTCTCCCGCTTCGCTTGTAACAATTGTCTGACAAAGACTGATACACTCGTCACAGATATATACGCCGGGACCGGCAACAAGAGTTCTTACCTCACTTTGCGCTTTGTTACAAAAGGAACATCTGACGGATTTTTCCTTGTTTGAGCCGTCTCTCGCCATAAAATCTACCCCTTATCTCTTATAGAGAATTTTATCAACAAGGCCGTACTCAAGAGCCTCTTCAGCTGTCATGAAGTTATCTCTTTCTGTATCCTGTGCAATTATTTCAACATCCTTGCCGGTGTTTTCTGCAAGAATTTTGTTAAGCTTTGCCTTGGTTCTTAAAATGTGATCAGCAACAATTTTAATGTCTGTAGCCTGACCCTTTGCACCGCCTGAAGGCTGATGAATCATAATTTCACTGTTGGGAAGGGCATATCTCTTACCCTTTGTACCTGATGAGAGCAAGAATGCGCCCATTGATGCGGCAAGACCCATACAGATAGTTGAAACATCACACTTGATGTACTGCATTGTGTCATAAATTGCCATACCTGCAGTTACAGAGCCGCCGGGGCTGTTGATGTAAAAGCTGATATCCTTTTCGCTATCCTGACTTTCAAGGAAAAGAAGCTGTGCAACAACGAGAGATGCTGTAGCGTCATTTACTTCATCGGAAAGAACGATGATTCTGTCATTTAAAAGACGGGAATATATATCATACTGTCTTTCGCCGCGGTTTGTCTGTTCAACAACATAAGGTACAAGTGCCATAATAATGCCTCCTTAAAAATTGAAACCGCACGCTGGTTGCGGTTTCATACTGTTCATTTTATTGTTGGCCCGATGGCCTTCAAATAATCAGAGATTATTCAGCGTCGGTCTTTTCTGCTTCTTCCTTCTTAGCTCTGGGCTTTCTTGCAGTTGTAACCTTTGCATTATCTCTTACGAACTTGATTGCCTTTTCGTTGAGAAGGTCCTTTCTGAGGCCTTCAACGGGAACAAGCTCCTTAATCTTATCCTTTTCCATCTGATAACGCTCTGCAAACTTGTCGTATTCAGCCTCGAGGTCCTCGTCACTTACTTCAAGTGCTTCTGCCTTAACGATGTATTCAAGAGCAAGACGAACCTTAACGTTCTTTTCAGCAGCAGGCTTTGAATTTTCCTTATACTGCTCAATTGTCATACCTGAATACTGAAGGTATGTGTCAAAGCTCATGCCCTGCATTGAGAGTCTGTAGTCAATGTCTCTGATCTGGTTATCAAGTTCTGTATCGATCATGCATTCGGGAATTTCGCCCTTAACGTTTTCGCTGAGCTTTTCAAGAAGCTGAGACTCGATTTCTCTTTCGTTTTCCTCGTCCTTGTGCTCCTTGATTTCGTTTTCAATGTTCTTCTTAAGCTGTGCTACTGTATCGCAGTCTGCAGCATCCTGTGCGAATTCGTCATCAAGCTCGGGAAGCTCCTTAACCTTGATTTCGTGAAGCTTTACCTTGAATACAGCGTCCTTATCAGCAAGCTCGGGTGTGTACTCTGTGGGGAACTTAACGTTAACGTCAAATTCTTCACCTACGTTGTGACCTGCAACCTGATCCTCGAAGCCGGGGATGAACTGACCTGAGCCGAGTGTAAGCTCATAGCTTTCGCCCTTGCCGCCCTGGAATGCTACGCCGTCAACAAAGCCCTCGAAGTCGATAACTGTGATGTCGCCTTCCTTAGCTGCTCTGTCTTCAACTGATACAAGTCTTGCATTTCTTTCAAGAAGACCGTTAATTCTGTCGTTGATTTCTTCTGCGGTTGCTTCAACCTTTTTCTTAGTAGCCTTGAGCTCCTTGTACTCAGCAAGCTCGATTTCGGGCTTAACAAAAACCTCAACAACCATTTCAACGCCGTTGTCACCGATTTCCTTAACGTCTGCACTCTTTGTACCTACTACGTCAAGCTCTGCTTCCTTAGCTGCATCTTCAACAGCCTTACCGAAAAGCATATCAAGTGCTTCTTCATAGAGCCAACCCTTACCGTAGAAGGTTTCTGCCATCTTGCGTGTTACCTTACCCTTACGGAAGCCGGGAAGCTGAATCTTGTTCTTCTGCTTGTTGAAAGCCTTGCTCTGTGCTGCGTCGAATTCTTCTGCTGAAATAGCAATTTCGAGAGCGTATACATTTGTCTCAACGTTGTTTGATGATTTTAAACTCATTTGTGAACTCCTATCCTGGGTATTTCACTGTAACCGAAATAACCCATTTTACATTTTAACTTATACATTATATCATCATCAGCCGAATATTTCCATACTTTTTTTAAATTTTTTCCACTAATTTGGGACAAAATTCAAGAAAATCTGCAGAAATTAAAGAAAATTTAATTCCGTCAATAATATCGTTGCCTGTGAAATAGGAAAAATTACCGTGAATGTGACCGAAATAACATCGCTTAACCTCGTGCTTTACAAGCACATCCATAATCTCCTCACACTTTTCACCGTTCATAACGGGAGGATAGTGAAGGAAGCAGATAACCTCACCGCCAAGCCTTTCGGCCTCGTTAAGGCTCATTTCAATTCTGCCTGCCTCACGGGCAATAACCTTTTTATCATTGCCTGTCTGGGCATCGTAAAACCAGCCTCTTGAGCCACAGAGAACAAAATCTCCTACTCTGAAGGCGTTGTTGTGAAGTATCTCTATGGAGTCAAAGCCCTTTTCTTCACGGACTTTTTCCATTTTCTTTTTTGTTGTCCACCAGTAATCGTGATTGCCCTTCATTATAAGCTTCTTGCCCGGAAGCGAGTGAAGAAAGGCAAAGTCCTTTTCTGCCTCGGGAAGACTCATAGCCCAGGAGATATCACCGGGAATAACAACGGTATCACCGTCAGCTATAACGGCTCTCCAGTTTTTTTCAAGGCGTGATACATAATCCTGCCAGCCGCCGAAAATATCCATCGGCTTATTGCAGCTGAAGGAAAGGTGGGTATCTCCTATTACAAATATTGACAAGCTGATACCCTCCTTTCGTGTTTTTCAATTTACTCAGATGCCGAGCATTGCGTAAACAGTGTCAATCATTTCTTCCTTATTGCAGCAGCCTGTGAATCTGGGAGTGCTGCCCTTAAGGTTTGCAAGCTGCTCGGGACAGATTTCGCCTGTTGCAGCCTTAAGAAGGTCAACCTGCTCAAACTCGTCTGCATCTGCAGGAACGCTGCCCTTTACTGCCTTGAGAACAGCAGCAGAGAACTTGTAGGGGTTAGCTGTTGATGCAATTACGGTTT
>JBGVGP010000066.1:0-7684 GCA_045121735.1 Acutalibacteraceae bacterium | reverse complement strand
GAGAACGTATTTACCAAGATCAAGACGAAGCAGCATGTGTCCTGAAAAACGTGAGGACAAGGGTAAAAGACTCATATAATTATCACCGTACCACATACGAAGATAATTATCATAGCCAACGGGAACCTTGAATGTCATATCCTCATATTCCATATCAATAAATTCACCGAACCATTCAGCAGGGAAAGCTCCCTTGTCGAGGTTGAGACCAACACCGTCAATAAGATACTGAGCCTTTTTATTCTTATGGAAAAGTGTAAGTGACTTGTCGAGACAACGGTGATAAAGCTTGTAAGGAACAAGTCTCATAAGAGGAAGGAAGATTTTTGAGGCACGGTAATGTATACCCTTTCTCGCCTTGTTAACCCAACGGACATTGATAAGTCGGCGGAAAATCTTAATAAGCTTAATGTGTGCCTTCTGAATCTTAGCGTTGTTGCCTGTTTTATCGAAAACAAGAACATCGATAAAGATACCGTTCTGAATATCGTTGAATTTATTTGAGAATTTTGTATTGAAATAGGTATCCTTAAGACGGACCTTATCAAAAATATAGTGTGAGGTTTTTTCTTCAATGTGAGACTGATAGCTTAAGTGAGACTGAAGCTCCTTAGGACAAACCTTTCTGAATTTGTCGTAATCGTCACGAAGCATACCGATATCCATATCGTCATCCCAGGGAATAAAGCCCTTATGTCTTACAGCACCGAGAAGAGTGCCGCCTACAAGGAAATAGGTAATATCGTGCTTTTTACAAATACGGTCAATCTCTGCCATAATTTCCATTTCAAGCTTCTTGATACGTTCAAGCTTACCCTGGTAAACCGAAATATAGAAATTAGCGGCATATTCGTCATCACATTTTGCAAGAGCAGTTCTGTAAACGCCTTCCTTGATGGTTGTCTTAATCTTCCAACCGAGATTCTTGATTTTAATATTGCCGAGACAGTCGTAGGTTTCTGCACATACCTCTCCGTTGCTGTCATCAACAAAAGTAACCTTGGGATTTTTTGCATGGAAGCTCTTATACAGTGCGCTCTTAATGTCATACATTGTAAAGCAATAGTTTGAAGCGTTGTAAATGTTGCCCTTTTTACCTTTATAGTCAACATAAAGAACAGCTGTTACAGCCTCTCTGATATAGCAGGCGGAGTGGTAGCTGTTTGAGTCAGATGAATAGAAGGTAATCTTATTTTCCTTAAGGAATTCATCAATAACCTCATCAATGCCGATATTTGATGTTGAGGATACAAGAGGACCGAAAATATTATCGAAGCGCACAGCCTTGATATAATTATTTTCATCCTTGAAATGCTTGCGGCAGACATCCTCCATACGGCAAAGAATTTTACCCTGATAAAAATCCTTGTCGTATTCAGCAATAGCTTCAAGCTCTCTTTCAGAGCAGGCAGCCACACCGTCGGGGAAGGGATTAGCAAAATTGAAAATAGGCACAAAAATAAATCTACCGTCTTTTTCCATTGCGTATGAAAGCCATTTATCCAGATCCTTAAGCTTGTTTTCTACAAACTGCTCATCCTTATATTCATCAAGCTGAAGATTTGCGATATAATAAAAACGCTTAACAGAAGGTCTTTCGTTAATAAGAGAGGGATTTTCAGCTATTTCCGCTTCGTTATCAAGAGCCTTGAGTAAATAAGAATCATAATCCTCTAAAAAGTTAAGACGGTTTTTAAATCCGAATTCAGCTTCTATTTCATCGTAAAGAGCCTTGTTGCGCATTCCGCCGTCAGTAATTACATTAACATAACCTCTGTCTGTTTCGTTGTATAATGACAAATTATATGCAGCAAGATAAGCGGAAAGTGCACTTTCATCGCCTATGATATTAATCTCGTTACCGCAATAAGCTCTGGGTCTTTTAAGCTTTTTGGTAATATTCATTTTGATGCAAACAAGTTCATCTAAAAAAAACTGATTCATTTTTATCAATCCTTTTTCAATAAAATTCGTTGTTATTATACCTTACAGCATAGTTTTTGTCAACAAAGCTGAATAAATTATTGTAGTTGACAAAACTCCAATATCAAGTATAATAATAAATAATAAAAATAATTGAGGTGAAATTATGACATACGCAGTAATCGCCGCCGGTGGTATCGGCAGCAGAATGGGCAACATGGAAAAGCCCAAACAGTATCTTAAAATAAAAGACAAGCCAATCATTGTTCACACTGTTGAAAAGTTTTTTGTAAACAGCAAATTCAGAAAGGTTATCATCCTCTGTCCCGACCAGTGGGTTAATTACACCAAGGAGCTGCTTGATAAGTACCTTCCCAAAAACGACAAGGTTCTTGTTCTTAAGGGTGGCGACACAAGAAACGAAACCATTATGAATTCAATTAAATATATTGAAGAAACCGACGGTCTCGACGACGAAACAATCATCGTTACACACGATGCCGTACGTCCCTTTGTTTCAGCAAGAATCATCGAGGAAAACATTGAGGCTGCACTTAAATACGGCGCAACCGACACCGTTGTTCCTGCAACCGATACAATTGTTGAAAGTCAGAACGGCAGCACCATCAGTGCAATCCCCGACAGAAGCAAGCTTTATCAGGGGCAGACTCCTCAGGCCTTCAAGGCAAAGACTCTTAAGGAGCTTTATTACAGCCTTACTGAGGAAGAAAAGGATATACTTACCGATGCATGCAAGATTTTCAGCATGAAGGGTTATGACGTTCATATGATCGACGGTGAAGTTCACAATATCAAAATCACCTATCCGTACGATCTTCGTGTTGCAAAGGCTCTGCTTGACGAAGAATTTGAATAAGAGGTAATTTAAATGCTTAATACAGTTTACAGACTGACACAGCCCAGAAAAATTGAAATTGAGTTTTCAGAAATCGATGTTTTCAGCTCTGATGTCATTGTAAGACCCAGATATCTTTCAATCTGCCACGCAGACCAGAGATATTTTCAGGGTAACAGAGATGCAAAGGTTCTTGCACAAAAGCTTCCCATGGCTCTTATACACGAGGCTGTAGGCGAGGTTGTACACGCTCCCGACGGCTCCTTTAAGCCCGGAGACCTTGTTGTTATGATACCTAACACTCCAACAGAAAAGGATGATATTATCGGTGAAAACTACCTGCGCTCAAGCAAGTTCCGTGCAAGCGGCTTTGACGGCTTTATGCAGGAATATGTACAGATGCCTGCCGACAGACTTGTCCTTCTCCCTGAAGGCATTGACCCTGTTGTAGCCTCCTTTACCGAAATTGTTTCAGTAAGTGTACACGCAATATCACGTTATGATAAAATTGCTCACTCAAGAAGAAATGTAATCGGCATATGGGGTGACGGCATTCTCAGCTATATGACAAGCCTTTTCCTTAAAAAGATTTATCCCGAAAGCAAAATATGCATATTCGGGGTTGTACCCAAAAAGCTTGCCGACTTCACCTTTGCCGATGAAACCTATCTTACAACACAGATTCCCGACGATCTTCGTGTTGACCACGCCTTTGAATGTGTAGGCGGTAACGGCTCACAGATTGCAATTAACCAGATTATCGACTATATTAATCCCGAAGGAACAATTTCTATTCTCGGCGTTAGCGAATATCCTGTTCCCATCAACACAAGAATGGTGCTTGAAAAGGGTCTTCGTATCTTCGGCTCAAGCAGAAGCGGACGCGAGGATTTCCAGAAAACAGTTGATATGTATGCAAAGCATCCCGAAATCGTTGAGCATCTTTCAAGAATGGTAGGTCATGTAAGACCCGTAAGAAGCATCAAGGATATTACAGAGGCCTTTGACTTTGACATTCAGAACACCTTCGGCAAAACAGTTATGAAGTGGGAAAAATAACACTGTAAAAACAACAAGGTCACGGAAATTCCGTGACCTGTATTTTTTTTATTTAAGTAATGCATCCCAGTCATCAATGCCGTTATCGTCATAAAGCACGCCGGCCATAAGAGCATCAAATGCAACAGGATTTCCCTGGAAATCCTTAAGCTTTACTACCTTGCCGATTTTCTTACAAAACGGTATAAATGCTTTGTATTCGGGCGTATCGGGTGAATATGTCTCTCTGCCGCTGTACATATTGAGAATAACCTGACAGATAAATTCAATGATGCTGTTATCTGCTATTTCAGGAGCAACATATTTGCCGCAGCCGACAAAACCGCAAAGCTTTTTAAAGGTAAGTCTGTTGATAATCTTACCAAGCCACTGCATAAGGGTCTGAACCTTACGAAGCTTATCCCCTTCTCCACTGAAGCCCTGTGAAAGAACAATAAATTTATCGTAGTCGTTCTCAATCGAGTCAAAAACGCTTTTTATCATATAGGTGAAATGCTCTTTTGCATAATCAAGCACATCTCTGCCGCCAAGGTCAAAATCGATTTCCTTAATCTGAATTGTCTTAGTATCCATACCCTCGTCAGAGAATTCAGCAAGACGGTAAGCAAGAGGATATGCGGTAAGAGCGGCTGTATTAATCTGATAAAGACGGTTGCCGTTTTTTGTGTCGATATAATCTATATCGTGAATATGTGTATGACCTACAAACACATACTTAATGCCGAGATCTGCAAGATAAGGTGTTGTGAACTCATAACCGCCAAGCATTGCCTTGTGTGAAAACAAGGGATATACGGGTGAAGGCTCAACAACAGGATGGTGTGTCATTGCGAAAATTTCACAGCCTGCCTTTTTTGCGTCCTCAACCTGCTCCTTTATCCAGAAAAGCAAATCGTTGTAATATCCGCAAAATTCATCAAAATCACCGTCATCATTGAGTGCAAGCATTCTGACGTCATCGGAAAGCTGAACGCAGTAGGAATATGAGCCCTCGTGCTCTGCAATGGCATCACTGTAGCCGAAATCGTTATAAAGCTTACGAAGCTCAGCTCTTGTATACTTAGGAAGCTCGGTTTCTCCCTCTTCATCGGTATACTTACGTGCGTGCATATAAAAGTCATGGGTTGCAAAGGTTGTGAAAACACGCTTGCCGTTATCCTTGAGCTTCTTAAGCTTTTTAACAAGCTCATCATGACTCTGCTGTTCACCGTCAAAGGTAAGGTCACCCGAAATAAGAACAATGTCTACTTCCTTATCCTCGCAAAGATTTTTGAAAGCAGCGTCAACTATAGCACCGCTTTCTGCCATACATTTCTGGTCAACGTCACACTTGAGCTTATAAGCCTCACCGCTTGAGCCGATAACCTCATTGGCATAATAGTGAAGGTCAGTCAAATGATAAAATTTCAAATTCTTCATAATTCACCTCAAAAATCAGCACAGCATAAGAGTATCACTCCCCTATGCTGTGCATTTCTTCAATTAAAGACCTGTCTTTTCTCTGATGTAATTTCTTGCAAGAACTGCATATTCATAAGGATTAGCAATTGCGGGATCCTGCTCAGCTTCTACAACAACCCAGCCCTCGTATCCTGCTTCGTCAAGAATATCAAATACGGGAGTAAAGTCGAAGTCACCGTCACCGGGAACGGTGAATGAGCCTGCACGTACACAGTCAAGGAAGCTGTAGCCCTTAACCTTTGCATCGTCAATTACGCTCTGACGGATGCTCTTAAGATGAACGTGCTTAACTCTGTTCACATACTTTTTAAGCACGCCTACAACGTCCTCACCGCTGAATGAAAGATGACCTGTATCAAAAAGAAGGTAAACAAGGTCAGGATCTGTAAGCTCCATAAGCTTGTCAATTTCTTCCTCAGTCTGTACACCTGTACCCATATGATGGTGAACGGTGAAGTACATACCCTTTTCCTTTGCAAGTCTGCCCATTTCGTTAAAGCCCTTTGCAATAAGAGCCCACTGCTCATCAGTGTAAACGGGCTTTGCACCGAAGATGCTTAAATCCTTACCCTGAATGCTGTTACCCTGCTCAGAAGCACCGATAACCTTAGCACCGAGAGCGTGAAGAAAATCTCTGTGCTTGATGAAGGCTTCGATAGTAGCCTCATAGCCCTCTGAAAGAAGGAGCGAGGAGAACCATGCGTTACAGATTCTCATACCTCTTACGTCGAGCTTGTGCTTAAGTGTTTCAACGTCCTTGGGATATTTGTTACCGATTTCGCTGCCTGTAAAGCCTGCAAGTGCCATTTCACTTACACACTGCTCAAATGTGTTTTCTGCACCAAGGTCGGGCATATCATCGTTTGTCCATGCAATAGGAGCAATGGCAAGATTTACTTTTTCTTTGTTAAGCATAATTATTTCTCCTTATTTTATATTTTAATAAAGACGTGCTTTTTCAATATTAGCCTTCATATCCTCGTAGCAGGCCTTAACTGTTTCACTTTCTGAAACCTCAGCAACGCCTACTCTCCACCATGAATCATAGCCGTCAGTCATTGACTTATGACCAACCTTGATGTCAAACAAGGTTGGAACTGTCTGCTTTTTGCTGTCCTCAAGGGCTGCATAAAGCTCTTCTTCGGTGAATACGCGGTAAGCCTTACAGCCGTAGCCTTCAGCAATTTTAGCATAATCCGTCATAATTACCTCACCGTCAAGAAGACCGCTTTCATCGTTTCTTCTTGTAAAGCGTGTACCGAAGGTATCGGTACCCTGGTTATTCTGAAGGTTTTCAATGCAACCCCAGCCACTGTTATCAAAGAGCATAATGTTAACCTTTTTATTCTCCTGAACAGCAGTATAAAGCTCACTGTGAAGCATAAGGAAGCTGCCGTCACCTACCATTGAGTAAACCTCTCTGTCAGGACAAGCCATCTTTGCACCAAGAGCACCGCAGATTTCATAACCCATACATGAGAAGCCGTATTCAAGGTGATATGTATAAGGAGCCTTTGACTTCCAGATTCTCTGAAGACAACCGGGAAGTGAGCCTGATGAACCGAGAACGATTGAATCATCAGCAACAACCTCGTTGATAATACCGAGTGCTCTCTTCTGAGAAAGAACACCGTCAAGCTTTTCGTTGTGGCAACGGTCAATTTCTGCAACATAAGCAGCCTTGATTTCTTCAAGCTCACTGCCCCATGCTGATTTATATCCGTCAAGCTTTGCTGCAATAGCGTCACACGCTGCTTTAGCATCAGCAATAACTGCAGTAGAATCCATCTTGAATGCATCAAATGAGCACACATTGATTGAAAGCATCTTTACATCAGGATTATGGAAGCCCCACTTTGAGCAGGTTGTAAAGTCGGTAAGTCTTGTGCCGACTGCAATTACAAGGTCAGCCTTTTTACTGACAGCATTTGCTGCAGGACCGCCTGTAACACCGCAACCACCCATATTAAGGGGATGCTCAAAGGGCACCTGACCCTTACCTGCCTGAGTTTCACCGATGGGAATATTGTACTTTTCAGCCATTGCAAGAACTGATTCGTAGCTGTTTGAATATGTAACACCGCCACCTACGATAATCATAGGATTCTTTGCGTTCTTAATAAGCTCACATGCAGCGTCAATTTCTCTTTCTGAGGGTATACGTCTGTCAATGTACCATACTCTCTTCTGAAGGAAATAATCGGGATAATCGAAGGCTTCTGCTTCAACATCCTGAGGCATTGCTATACAAACCGCACCTGTATCTGCAGGGTCAGTAAGCACTCGCATTGCATTTATGCAAGCAGTCATAAGCTGCTCGGGACGGTTGATTCTGTCCCAATATTTACAAACAGCCTTAAATGCATCATTTGCAGTAATAGCACA
>JBGVGP010000065.1:0-3902 GCA_045121735.1 Acutalibacteraceae bacterium | reverse complement strand
GTATTTAATGCGGCAGAGAGATGCAAGGTGAGGAAGGGGGGATGCTATGAAATCACAGGAAGCGTATAAGTTATTATTCAGGGAATATCCCGATGTGGTAAACGCCCATCAGCTTTGTGAAATGCTCGGCGGTATCAACATCAAAACCGCCTACAAGCTTCTTAAAAGCGGTGCAATCAAAAGCTTTATTATCGGCAATAAATATCTCATCCCGAAAATCAATGTTTTTGAATACCTCGAATTAGTAGATAACAAAACATAATCTCACACATTTGCAAAATGTCAAATCTGCCGCTAACATATAGGTGTCAGCGGCAGATTCATAAAAAACAAGAAAAGGAAGTGATACAAATAGTTACAGGTCATCTCAGAGAACGAGGCGGTATTTACCACATAGTTCTCAATTATACCGACAGTGACGGCAAAAGAAAAAATCCCTCCAGGTCAACGGGCTTGCCTGTGAAGGGAAACAAAAAGAGAGCTGAAAAAATGCTCCGTGAAGCTTGTGAGGAGCTTGAAGAAAAGCTAAAAAACGGTGAACTCCAAAAAGAAAAGGTATATTCACCGCCAGAAAAGCAAAAAACGCCCTTTAAGGAATTTTTACAGGATTGGCTTCAGATGTCAAAGGTGAATGTTGAAGTGTCAACCTACGGCGGATATTGCCGAGTTATCAACAGAAAAATCATCCCGTACTTTGAAGAGCATTATCCGGGCATTATGCTTGAGGATGTTACACCAAAGCAGATTCAGGATTTTTACACCTTTGAAATGACGGTCAACGGTGTTTCGGCAAACACCATTATTCATTACCACGCAAACATCCGAAAAGCTCTGCATTACGCTTTTAAAATAGGTCTTATTGATGTCAACCCTGCCGACAGAATTGACAGACCTAAAAAGGAGCGCTTTGTGGGTGAAGCCTATACGGAAGAAGAAATCCAGGAGCTTCTTGAAAAATGCAAGGGCGATGTTCTTGAATTTGCTATTGTAATGGGTGCATTCTACGGACTTCGTAGAAGTGAGGTTTGCGGACTTAAATGGGATGCCGTCGATTTCAAAAACAAAACCTTTACGGTGAAAAGAATTGTCACCGAGGTTTATGTTGACGGAAAGATTCAGCTTGTTGAAAAGGAACGCACCAAAACGAAATCCTCATTCAGAAGGCTTCCTCTTATAAAGCCTATGGAAGAATATCTTCTCAAGCTGAAAGAGGAGGAAGAAAAGAATAGAGCCCTTTGCGGAAACTTTTACTGTCAGAAGTATAACGGGTATATTTATGTAAATAAAATCGGTGAACTGGTAAAACCGGGCTACATCACAAAATACTTTCCCGAGTTTTTAGAGAAAATCGGAATGAGGCGGATACGCTTTCACGACCTTCGTCACAGTTGTGCAAGTCTGCTTTATGCAAACGGCGTTTCACTCAAGGAAATTCAGGAATGGCTCGGTCACAGTGATATTTCCACCACCTCAAATATTTATACCCACCTTGATTTTAATTCAAAAATAAATTCGGCAACAGCCATTATGGGAGTTCTGCCCGGCGGAAAAAAGTGATTTTTGATGGTAATTCTGACGAAAAAACGGCAGTAAAAAACAGCATATTTTTATGCCCTCGGAGGGCAAACGGAGGGCAAATGTCGATTTTCTGCCAAAAACGGGCCCAAAATAGCACTCATAAAATCACGGTTTTCAGACAAAACAAAAACCCGAAAACCCTTGTAAATACTGGGGTTTTCGGGTATTGGTGCCGGTGACCGGACTTGAACCGGTACGGTGTTGCCACCGAGGGATTTTAAGTCCCTTGCGTCTGCCTATTCCGCCACACCGGCGTGGTTTTTTTGCTTCACTCATTATACAAACATTATTATCGCTTGTCAAGTTGTTTTCGGCACTTTTTTTATTTTGCGCGAGTAAATGTTTTCAATATTTTTATAGTCATTTTAAGTTTGTAGGATATTATGAGGCTGCGAAAGCAAATATTCATTAAGGATGTGAAAAAATGAAAAAGAATAAAAATATAATCTACGGTATTGCCCTTATTATCCTGGGTATAATTTCAGGCATCAATGCACTGGGTATAGCGCATATCAATCTCTTCTTCGACGGCTGGTGGACCCTTCTGCTGATTATCCCCTGTATTGCAGGTATTATAAAAGGCAGATATATATGGGCCAATGTTGCAGGTATCACAGTCGGCACAACAGCGCTGCTTATCTGTCAGAACGTTATTGATTTTTACACCGTGCGCAACCTTATCGGTCCCGTAGCACTTCTTTACCTCGGTGTTTACCTTATCGTAAATTCCCTTGTAAGCAAAAAGTAAAAAATATTTTAAGCCGCAGATTTCACTACGAAATCCGCGGCTTTGCTTTTTTAATGTCTTGACGAATATTTTTCTGCCATGGTTATGAGTCTGACCAGAGGTACGATAAGCACCGCACAAATGCAGTTGCTTACACCGTGTATCAGATCAAAGGAAAAGCCTGCTGCTATCCATGCAAGCATGCCCTTGAAATCAAGACCGAAGAAAACAGCCTGAACAGGGGCATAAAGTACACCGTATAAAAGCCCGTGAAGACCGCAGACCGCCATATATATAAACGGCTCTGCCTTTTTCGGTAATTTTTTCGGCAAAAGCATTGTTACTCCCCACAGCACCGTCCATATATACAGATAGGGCACCCACCAGCTTGAAAAGCCGGAAAGAAGACCTGTCATCAGCACAAAAATGTATATGGGGTAAAGTGCCTTTTTACGGTAAACGAGAGTAAGCGCTATCGTCAGAACACCGATGAGATGAATATTTGGCAATGCGTCCATCAGAAGCTTGGAGCAGTACATTATTGCACCGAGCATACTGAAAACCGCAGCCTCTTTAACGTTCAGCTTCATCCCTTTGTTGCAACAAAACGGTAGGTTGCGCCCTCAGTGATGTCTGTCGCATCCACACCGGTAGGAGCCATTTCCTCACCGATGTAAAACGCCCAGTACATTCCGTCTGTGTCATAATCAAGGGTGATATCCTTTACGGTTTTAACGTAAAGTCCGTAGGGACCTTCGTCACCGTCGATAAGATCAAGCTCAACAAGAGCATCGCCGACGGTTTTTTTGTCAGTCTCTATCGAGTAGTAGTATTCCTTACCCTCTTTGTCACCGACAACGAAGGTAAAGGCGGTTTCTCCCTGACCGTAAGCACCCATATTTTCTGTAACGGTGCCCGTATCGGGGGTTTCATTGCTTTTTGTACATGCAGTTGTAAACATTGCTATGGCCGCAACAAGCAAGATACAAAGGCACAAAGAGCAAAGCTTTTTGAAATTAAACTTCTTTTGCATTTGTAAAACTCCTTTGTTATTTAATTTTCCTTTCCTGTGATAACACACGCCGGACCTCGCAGCAATACAGAAAGGCTTTGCCAACCGGGTATTTCGACTTGGTGCATTTCTGCCACCTTCTCAAGCTTTAGCTCAATGGTCTGTCCCCAATTTGCGGCATCGGGCAAGGCAGAAAATTGTTTATTCAACAGCACCTCACGGCGACGGGCTCGTACAGGAATTTCACCTGTTTCCCCGAATTGACAAGAGAAATTATAGCACTACGATTTTAAAAAAGCAACAAAAAAGTCGGGATTTCTCCCGACTTCAATTGTATTGTGTTTTATTCAGCCTTAAGCTCTTCACTTTCAGCCTTTCTTTCTTCAAGCTCCTTAGCAATTTTTTCAAGCTGCTTTGCAGAAAGATCATAGAAGAGAATGGGTACAACAGCAAGAATACAGGAAATTACTGTTGCTACAATCATAACGTTGAAAATGGGACCGCGCACTGCCTCGTCAAAGAGAACATTGTAGTCATTGTGAAGGCCGTAGTAACGGTAGAAGTAAGGAAGAATAAGACCTGTTG
>JBGVGP010000064.1:0-4661 GCA_045121735.1 Acutalibacteraceae bacterium | reverse complement strand
TATCGGCACGCTCAATTATTTCACCTACCGTAATTTTGTTATAGCTTTTTTCGTTAAGCAGTGAAATAAAGGCTTCAAAAATAGCGTCTTTTGTTTTTCTTTGCCGTCTGTCCATAAAAATCTCCGTACATTTTCTCTTTTTTGTTCGGTAAGTAACAGTTATAAAAAACTGTATGTTGCCCTGCTTTAGGGGAGGGTATATGATAATACCGAACAGGGTGTATGGTTACACTTGAATAATAACATAAATTTAAAATAAAATCAATGCGGAGGCTTATATGAAAAAAGAAAATAAAATTCTGGCGGCATTTATACTCAATTCTGTTTTCTGCGTTTTTGAGCTTATAGGCGGCAGCGTTACGGGCAGTACGGCAATTATTTCCGATGCAGTACATGATATGGGTGACGCTGTCAGCATCGGCATATCCTATCTTCTTGAACGAAAAGCAGGCAAAGCCACTGACGAAAAAACAAAAGAGAAATACTCTTTTATGGGCGCTGCTTTAATAAGTGCCGTTCTTATTATCGGCTCACTTGTTGCTATATTCAATGCAGTTTACCGTATTTTTAATCCTGTACAGCTTGATTATGACGGTATGCTGATTTTTGCCGTTATCGGTGTTATTGTAAATCTCGCGGCGGCAATTTTTACCCACGGGGGAGATAACAGGAATATCCGTGCCGTAAATCTTCATATGCTTGAGGATGTGCTCGGCTGGGTAACGGTGCTTATAGGTGCCGCAGTGATGAAGCTTACGGATTTTGCTCTTATTGACCCGCTTATGTCAATAGGTGTAGCAGTATTTATTCTGATAAGTGCCGTAAAGAATCTCGGCTCTGACGGACACTCACATCACGGACACCATTCTCACCATTCTCATCATTGTGACGACATCATCACTGATGAAAAATAAAGTTTTAAAAGAATTTTATTGATTTTAAGCGGCAGGTATAATATAATCGCAGTATAAACAAAAAAAGGAGAGGAAATATGTTTAATTCATTTTTTGCAAAAATAACAGCATTCTTTGTTTCACTTGCCGTTTCTCTTAGCGTGTTCTTCGGTGTCTTTGAACCCGCAACAACAAAGGATGCGGCACAGTACAACAACGACGGCATTAAAAACGTGATTTATCTTATCGGTGACGGTATGGGCTTTAATCACCTTGAAAAAACAAAGGCTGAAAGAAAAACAGCCCTTGCAATGGACAGCTTTGAAATCAGGGGCAGCTCAATGACACGCTCAATGAACAAAAAGGTAACAGACAGTGCTGCGGGCGGTACGGCTCTCAGCTGCGGTATAAGAACAAGCAACAGTGCCGTAGGTGTTTATCATCTTGATAAACAGCCCCGTTATTCATACCCGAAGAGCATAACAGAGCTTTGTATTGAAAAGGGTATGCTTACAGGTATTATCACAACCGACGAAACAACAGGTGCAACACCCTCTGCTTTTTCTGCTCATTCCTCCGACAGATATAATACTGATGACCTTACAAATGACCAGCTTAATTCAGAAATCGACCTTATCTGGGGTGTTGCAAACGGCGTTGCAACAAAGGCTGCAGCTGAGGAAAAGGGCTTTACATATGTTATAACCTGCAGTGAAATGCAGGCTCTTGAGCAGGGCAGCAGAAGCTACGCACAGTTTACAAATTCTCTCTGGACTCTCGAGCAGTCCGATAAAAACACACCTAATCTCGAGCAGATGGCTGAAAAGGCAGTTGACTTGCTTGACGATACCGATGAGGGCTTTTTCCTTATGATTGAGGGCGCACATATCGACAAGCACTCTCACGATAATAACAGTGAGAGCATGACCGAGTCACTGCTTGAGTTTGACAGAACCGTTGAGGCAATGCTCGATTATGCCGAAAAGGACGGCGAGACCCTTGTTGTTGTAACAGCCGACCACGAAACAGGCGGCATAACTCTTAAGGACGGTGACTATGTATTTACCGATGACGGACATACAGCAGCAGATGTACCCGTGCTTGTTTACGGCTCGGATAAGTTTATCAGTAACGGCGAAAGACTTAACAATTATGAAATCCCCATAAGAATAGCCTATACTCTCGGTGCGAAGGAGCAGGAGTTCCCCGTTGCCGTATTGAAGTAATTATACAGTGTTTTTTCATCACCCTTTTGTTCAGGGTGATGAATTTTTTTATCATATATTATATTGCAAATTCTGCTGAACTTTGGTATAGTTATAATGTATAATTTTGTAAAGGAGATTACTATGGATAATTTACAGCAGATTAAAGAACAAATATGTGACGTATGCCATAAAATGTGGCAGCTCGGTTGGGTTGCAGCCAACGACGGTAATGTCAGCGCAAGACTTCTCGACGGAAGAGTAATTGCAACTCCTACAGGCATAAGCAAGTCCTTTATCACTCCCGATAAGCTTGTTATTCTTGACAGAGAGGGCAATATTCTTGAAGCAAATGAGGGCTACCGTCCTTCAAGCGAAATCAAGATGCACCTTCGCTGCTATGATAAGAGAGAGGACGTTTTCAGCGTAATTCACGCCCATCCTCCCGGAGCAACAGGCTTTGCAGTTGCTCACAAGGCAATGGATATGTATAACATGATTGAGGACGTTGCCGCTATCGGCTCAGTTCCTCTTACTCCCTACGGCACACCCTCAACCTCAGAGGTGCCCGACGCTATTGAGCCCTACCTTGAGGAGCACGACGTAATGCTTCTTGAAAATCACGGTGCTCTTGCAGTAGGCAGTGATGTTATCACCGCATTTTACAGAATGGAAAGCCTTGAGCTCTGGGCAAAAATCACAATCAACGCTGTTATTCTCGGTGGCAGCATTGACATCAGCAGTGATAATATTCAGAAGCTTATTGACCTTCGCAGCTATTACAGAATTACGGGCAGACATCCCGGCTATAAGGTGTTCAACCCCGATGACGAGCTGCTTCACAAAAAGGATTAAGAGGTGACGTTATGCTTAAAGGAATATCACCCCTTATCTCACCGGAGCTTCTTAAGGCTCTTGCCGAAATGGGTCACGGTGACGAGCTTGTAATTGCTGACGGCAATTTCCCTTGCCACAGCACAGGAAAAAACTCAATAGTTATCCGTGCCGACGGTCACGGTGTACCTGAAATTCTTGATGCAGTTTTAAAGCTTATCCCTCTTGATACATATACCGATAAGCCCGTAGCGCTTATGGAGGTTGTCAAGGGTGACACCTGCGGTACACCTGAAATCTGGGGCACCTATGAGGAAATACTCAACAAGTACGAGCCCGACCACCACGAAATTGATTATACAGAGCGCTTTGCCTTTTACGAAAGAGCAAAGGATGCTTACCTTATTATTGCAACAGGTGAAAAGGCAATTTACGCAAACATTCTTCTTAAAAAGGGTGTGGTAAAATGAAAACAGTTTTAGCCTTTGACTTTGGTGCTTCCTCAGGCAGAGCCATAAAGGCATGCTTTGACGGTAAGGAAATAAAGTATGAAGAAATTCACCGCTTTGAAAACATTCCCAAAACCGTTGACGGTCATGTCTGTCACGATGTTGAAATGATTTTCGGTGAAATAAAGGCTGCGATTGAAAAGGCAGGTAAGGTTGATTCAATAGCCTTTGACACATGGGGCGTTGACTATGCACTTCTTGATAAAGAGGGAAGCATTATCCACGAGCCCTACCATTACCGTGACGAGCGCACAAGGTCTGCACTTGAAAAGGCCTTTGCAAAAATGGGTGCCGATGAAATCTATGCTGAAACAGGCAACCAGATTATGAACATCAACACTCTTTTTCAGCTTATCAGTGACGAAAATCTTGAAAAGGCAGATAAGCTTCTGTTTATGCCTGACCTGTTTTCATATCTTCTTACAGGCGAAAAGGTATGTGAGCTTTCTATTGCCTCAACCTCACAGATGCTTGATATGAAAAATTGCACCTGGAGCAAAAAAGTGCTTGATACCTTTGGTATAAAGGAAGAGCTTTTCCCCGTTCTTAAGGCAAGTGCAACGGTAAACGGTGACTATAACGGCATACCCGTAATCAGCGTTGCAGGTCACGATACACAGTGTGCAGTTGCCGCAATGCCTACAGACAGTGAAAATGCCGCTTTCCTTTCCTGCGGTACGTGGTCACTTATCGGCTGTGAGCTTGACGCTCCCGTTATGACGGAAAAGAGCAATGCTCTTGAGCTTTCAAACGAAATGGGCGCAAACGGAAAAATCAATTTCCTTAAAAACATCAGCGGTCTGTGGCTTATTCAGGAATGCCGTCGCGACCTTGCAATTACGGACAGAAAGTACAGCTACAACGAGCTTGAAATCCTTGCCCGTGAAAGTGAGTCCTTCCGTTCATTCATCGACCCCGATGCAGCTGAGCTTTCAGCCCACGGCAACCTTCCCGATAAAATCAGAAAGTACTGTGAAAAAACAAATCAGGCTGTACCCGAAACCGTTGGTCAGCTTGTAAGATGTATTTACGAAAGCCTTGCTATGAAATACCGTCTTGCACTTACACAGATAAGTGAGTGCACAGGCAAAAGCTTCGATGTGCTTCACCTTATGGGCGGCGGCACAAAGGACGGCTTCCTTTGTGAGCTTACCTCACAGAGCCTGGGCATACCTGTGATTGCAGGTCCCGTTGAAGCTACGGCTTTGGGCAACATAGTG
>JBGVGP010000063.1:0-7065 GCA_045121735.1 Acutalibacteraceae bacterium | reverse complement strand
ACTCCACCACTTATCCGGATTGCGAGTGTGATTATACTATGCGGAGAATATAAAAGTCAACAGAAAAAATGCATTTTTTCCGTTATTAGACCGAATACAAAACAATTAAAAAATTAGTCACAAAAAAGATAAACCGCTGTATATATTCACCCTTTATATCATAAAAAACTACCGGGCATCTTTACGATACCCGGCATAAAATACTTTTTTAAAACTTAGTTATAGGTGCTGTAACTAATGCTTCTGTTGTAGTTTCTTCTGCTACTTCACCGTTTTCAGCATTCTGGTTCTGTTCGATAAGGCTTACGATAGCATCGATGATATAATCGCTCATGTCTTTTTCAACAAGACCGAATATCTTAGCAACCTTAAGGTAAGCAGTAACGAGCTTGAGAGCGATCTTAGCAAACTTAAGAGCGGGACCTACTGTCCAGAAGGGAAGGTCGAGAATCCAGTCGTATTCGCCAAGGTCGGGAATGATGCTGTCTGTTGCTTCTTCGTCTTCAGTTCCTTCGGGAAGAGTTGTTTCTGTGCTTGCATCTGTGTTTGCTTCACCTTCAGTAGCAAAAGCAACAGTTGCAGCTGAGAAAATCATAAGAAGTGCGAGTAAAAGTGATATAATCTTTTTCATTTTGTTTTACCTCCGTTAATTTGGTAATTTCAGTATATACAATCAGTTAATTTTTGTCAAGTATTTTTATTCGTCGTCAGAATTTTTATTGTCCTCTTCCCCAGCTTTACCTGTAAGAGCTTCAATAATTTCCTTTTTTGCGGCTTCATCGGCTACTCTGTAATACATAAGAAGCAGCTGCTCATCCTTTTTGAGCATTGCAATGGGGTCTACACCTGCACTTACATGTGATGCAGCTTCCCTAAGCTCAGGGTTGTTTGCCTCCTTACCGATAAGATAGCCTATTGTAACATTGTATATTTTAGCAAGGGTACACAAGGTTTCAACAGAAGGGTTTGTTCTGCCTATTTCGTAAAATGAATAGGTGCTTCGGTCTACGCCTATCGCCTCAGCGATCTCCTTCTGTCTGAAGTTATGCTCCTTACGGACTCTTTTAAGACTTTCACCAACAGAATAATCCTTCATGTAATCAACTCCTTCCAATCTTTATTATAATATCACAAAAAATCACATTATGCAACATTTTACGGCAAAGTCAGTTGTTTCTGACCCTATGAAAACAGTCATAAATTTTCAGGCTGTCTGTTTTGCTTATGCCCTTTACCTCACTTAATTCATTTACCGAGGCTTCACCTATTGCACGAAGGCTTTTAAAATGCCTCATAAGAGCGGCTGCCTTCTTTTCTCCTATGCCCTCGATTGAGGTAAGAGTGGTTGATACGCTGCGCTTTGTGTGCTTTAACCTGTGGTAGGTAACAGCAAATCGGTGCACCTCCTCCTGAATTTCGGAGATAAGGGTAAAAACGCGCCTCGAGGCGGAGACGGAAATCTCCTGTCCACCCTCGGAAATTGCCCTTGTACGGTGCTTTCCGTCCTTGACCATACCGAAGACGGGAATATCAAGGCCAAAGGCCTCAACTATAGGCTTGACCGCATTAACCTGACCCTGTCCGCCGTCAAGAAGTATCAGGTCGGGCAGAACACCGAAGCCCTCCCCTGTATCCTTTTCTTCTACGTAACGGTTTAATCTGCGGGAAATAACCTCACGCATTGAGCCGTAATCGTCCTGACCGTCAAAGCCCTTTATAGTAAAGCGTCGGTAGGCCTTTTTATAGGGAGCTGCGTTTTTGAAGACTATCATACCTGCAACATTGTCACTGCCGCCTGTATGGGAAATATCGTAGGATTCAATATATTCGGGGGTTTTTGAAAGGCCGAGAAGCTTTGCAAGCTCATCAAGAACAGCCGTTTCCTTACCGCTTCTGCCGAGGTATTCACCAAGCTTCTGGGCAGCGTTATTGAAGCACATTGCGCTTACCTTTGCCTTTTCACCCTTTTGCGGAACGAATAACGCTACCTTTCTGCCTCTTTTTTCTGTAAGAAGACGGGCAATAAGCTCACTGTCGCTCACCTCACCGTCAAGCACCACCAATGGCGGTATCTGCCTTTCAAGTGAGTAAAATGAAAGCAGCAGCTCACGGCGCATATCGGGAAGATTTTCACTGCTGTCAACAATAAAGTGCTCTGACGAGGACAACAGACCTTCACGGAAGCACAAAACGGAAAGGCAAGCCTTTTCACCTCTTTGCGCTATTGCAAAAACGTCCTCGTTTACGCTGTCGCCGACAACAACCTTCTGCCTTGACATAATTCTTTCAATAGACTTGATTTTATCTCTGACCTTTGCGGCCTTTTCAAATTCAAGGCTTTCGGAATATTCCTCCATCTCCTTTTTAAGACGGTTGAGCGCAGCGTTGCTTCCGCCCTTAAGAAACTCTACCGCCTGCTTAAGATTTTCGGCATATTCCTGCTTTGAAATCTTACGCTGACAGACGCCCGAGCAACGGTTTATATGAAAATTAAGACAAACCCTGCCCTTGCCTATATCTCGTGGGAAGACCTTGTTACAGGTGGGAAGCATAAAGATTTCCGAAGCCTGCTCAACTGCGTTTGTAACGGAAAAATTGCCCGTATAGGGACCAAGGTATTCAGCGTCCTCATCATCCTTACGGAAGCAGGCCGAAATTCTGCCGTAGTCCCCTTTTGTTATTTTTATATAGCTGTAGCCCTTATCATCCTTAAGAAGTATGTTGTACTTGGGCATATTCTGCTTTATGAGACTGCACTCAAGCACAAGGGCTTCAAACTCACTGTCGGTTAGGATGTAATCGAAATCACGGACGTTCTCGACCATTTTACGCACCTTGGTGTTGTGTCCGTCCTGACAGCCGAAATACTGGCTGACACGGTTTTTAAGCCTTTTCGCTTTACCGATATATATGATTTCACCGTCTTTGTTTTTCATTATGTAAACACCCGGTGTAAGAGGAAGCTTCATTGCTTTTTCGCGAAGAAGCTTAAGCTTCGGATTTTCAGCCATGATTTCACCTGCCTTTCAGCTTTTTATTTATTGTAGCACAGTTGCTTTTTTCGGGCAAGTACATTTGCATCAAAGATATTATCTACAAATTATTAAGATTTTATTTGTTTAATGTATGAATTGAAAGTGGTTATTTTATGTGTTATCATTTATGGTAAATATAATACTTATATTAAGGAGATTTTTTATGAGCAAAAACGGTGCTGCGCTTTCATCGAAAGCAAACGAAAAGCATGTAGGAAACGGCGAGCTTATAATTTTTATTTTCGCAGTTTTCTTCTACACAATGATGACAGGTATGATAAACGGCTACAGAAGTGACTATCTTGTCAACATCCTTTCACTGCCCGAAAATTACGTTGCAATTTTCAACGGCGTTACAGGTGTTGCAGGCTATGTGCTTTCATTCATCTACGCCCTCATACTCGACAACAAAAAGATTAAGAACAACGAAAAATTCAAGCCCCTCGGCTTTGCTGCTGCAATCCCCTGCGGTGTTATTACAGTGCTTATTTTCCTTGTTCCCGATTTCCTCAGAACAAACCCCGCAATTCTTCTTGCTTATATGATTTTCCTTTGCCTTGTTCAGGGTGCCTGCTTCTATTTCGGTAACACCATCAACATGGTTGCAATGGTTATGACACCCAACCTCAAGGAAAGAGAAAACGTGCTTTCCTACAGAGGTATTTCCTCTGCTATAGGTAACTCCGCACCTATGGTTGTTGTTCTTGTTATCGGCGCTATCATCAAGGCAGTACAGGGTGAAGAAAATCCCGAGCTCAACTACATAATTTCATCAATTCTCTGTGGCTTCGTAGGTACTGTTACAATGCTTCTTGCTATGAGAATCATCAAGGAGCGTACCGTTTACAGCGAAGTAAAGCAGAATCCCCTTGTAGGCTTCAGAGATATTCTTAAAAGCCCCCACGCGCGTACAATTATTTTAAGTGAAACCCTCAAGTCCTTCCGCGGTATTGCAACCTACATGGAAACCTTTATGGCTATTGCAGTTCTCGGTACAGCAAGTAAGAAAATCATTTTCGTGCTTCCCGTAGGTATCGGCACCTTTGTAGGTATGATTGTTGTAAAAACACTGCTTAAGAAATTCAACTCAAAGCAGCTTTACATCGCTTCAGGTATCTATTCACTTATCATCAACTGCGTATCATTTACAGTAGGCTATACACAGTTCACAATGGAGCACAACGGAAAGGACCCCGGAATACTCCAATACGTCTTTGTTGTTTGTCTCTTCCTTACAGGTCTTCAGTTCGGTGCTTCCAACCTTCTTCCCACAATGTTCCAGGCAGATGCCCTTGACGACCTTGAGCTTAAAACAGGCAGACGTCTCGACGCTTCACTTCCCTTTGCTATCGGTCTCGGTACAGTAGTAAGCGGTACAATCGCAAGCACACTTGCTCCCCTTATTCTTTACGGTGAAAACTCAATTATCCAGTACGTTCAGGGTACTGCAGATAATCCCTACCCCGTACAGAGCTACGATACAAAAATCAAGCTGCTTTTATTCTACACAATTTTCCACGGCATTATGATGCTTCTCGCAGGTCTTCCCTTTATCACCTACAAGCTTACAGGCAAGGTGAAGGAAGATATGCACGACGAGCTTATCAGGTACCGTGAAGGTCTTAAGGCTGAGCAGACAGCAGAAAAAGCAGCAGAATAAATAAAACACTACTATCTTACGGGAGGAATTAAAAAATGAAATTACCCTCATATCCTATTGCAACAATTGACCCCCATTTCAGTATCTGGTCAAAGGCAGAGCACATCAACGGCGACGACACCTACCTTTGGTGCGGCATAAGAAAGAAGATTGAAGGCACACTCACCGTTGACGGTGAAAGCTTCACCTTCCTTGGTAAGAACAAGAATGCCGCTATCCCCCAGACCGACTGCATTATCACTCCCTATGTAAGTGATTACATTTTTGAAAGCGAAAAGGTTAAGCTTCGTTTCCGTACATGGACACCCTTCCTTTTTGATGATTTCAACCTTTTTTCACTCCCCGTTTCATATTTTGAAACAACCGTCACCTCACTCGACGGTGAAAAACACAACGTTGAAGTAAGCTTCACCTGCTTCGACGAGCTTTGTCAGGGCAAGAGAAAGAAAAGCGTAAACAAGTATACCGAAAAATTCGGCGGTACTACACTTGTTAAAATGGGTCTTACCAACCAGAAGCCCCTTAACGATTCCGGTGACACCTACGCTGCCGACTGGGGCTATGTATGCCTTATAGGCGGTGAGGTAAAGGCAACAAAGGAGGGCATTACCGTCTCCAATTCAGCCTTCGGCTCAAAGCAGGCAAGCTTCACAACCGTGCTTGCTTACGACGACGTTTATTCTATCAACTACTTCGGTGAAAAATTAAAGGGGCTCTGGACAGAGGGCTTTGCTTCTATTGAAGAAGGCATGAAGTACTGTCTTGATAATAAAAAGGAGCTTTTTGACAGAATCAGAGCACAGGAAAAGATGATTATCTCTGACGCTAAGAAGTTCGGCAAGGCTTACACCGATATGCTCTCTGCCGCTGCAAGACAGGTGCTTGCAGGTCATAAGCTTGTAAGAAGCGCAAAGGACGGTCTTCTTTACCTTTCAAAGGAATGTCATTCAAACGGCTGTATCAACACTGTTGACGTCTCCTACCCTGCAGTACCTATGTACCTTATTTATACACCCGAGCTTGTAAAGGCTATGCTCACAGGTATTTTCCGTTTTGCTCAAAGTGACCTCTGGCAGGCAGATTACGCGCCCCACGACATCGGACGCTATCCCATTGCCTGCGGTCAGGTTTACGCTCTCGCAAATCCCCTTTACCTTGCAAATATGAAATATTCATATCCCCGTATTTACAAGAGCAAGTCCTTCAAAATTTATACTCCTCTTTTCCAGATGCCTGTTGAGGAGTGCGGAAATATGCTTATTCTTTCATGGGCATACTACACTGCATCAAAGGACAAGCAGTTCTTAAGCGATTATTACTACACCCTTACAAAATGGGCAAAGTACCTTGTAAACAAGGGCGTTATCCTTGACAACCAGCTTTGCACCGACGACTTTGCAGGCCACAGTAAAAAGAACGTAAATCTTGCAATAAAGGGCATTATGGGCATTGCATGCTTTGCAAAGATATCTGATACCCTTCAGATTAAAAACGACTATATGGCCACTGCAAAGGCTTATGCTGACAACCTTGTTGCCCTTTGCGGTGACGGAGACTATCTCCCCTTCAGTCTTGATAAAAAGGACTCCTGGAGCCTTAAATACAACCTTGTATGGGACGAAATTTTCAAGTTCAACCTTTTTGACAGAAAGTATTACAAGGGTGAAAGCGAGAAGTACATAAACGAGCTCAACGCTTACGGTGTACCCCTTGACCACCGCAAGACCCTTACAAAAACCGACTGGATGCTCTGGGCTGCATGTCTTGACGAGACAGGCAAGAGCGTAGGTCTTTTCGCTGAAAAGATTCTTAACTATCTTGCTCTTACCAGAGACAAGACCTGCTTCAGCGACTGGATTGACACCAAGGAAGCAAGACAGTGGGGCTTTGACCACAGAACTGTTCAGGCCGGTCTCTGGATGCCCGTGCTTAAGGAAAAGATGAAATAATTAAAGGGCCGAGGGCCAAGAGCCAAAGTGCCGAGCGCAAGCAAACTTTAGATAAAATATAAAGGTCACTTCAAATTTTATTGAAGTGACCTTTTTTCTTATATCAGTATAACAAAAAAGAATGAGGGGGCTCTGCCCCCTCACCCCTGCAAGATTTTGTAAAAGCTTGAGCAAAACTTTTATTTTTTCACCGCTAACCGATACTCGGCCCTCGGCTCTTGGCCCTTAGCCCTATCTTACTTCTTCATCTCAATTCCCTTTGAAGCAAGGTTATCAATAATGCCGTTAACAACGTCCATTACCTCGTCCTTGGTAAGAGTCTTTTCGGGATGTGCAAAGTAAATTCTGACGGTAATTGACTGACCAACCTCATCACGGTAGGTGTCAACAACCTCCATGCCCTTGATAAGAGGACACTCAG
>JBGVGP010000062.1:0-3179 GCA_045121735.1 Acutalibacteraceae bacterium | reverse complement strand
GAAACTGCAGCACCGTCGGGACCCATCATCATTATGCCTTCAATCAGCGCCTGTCCGCCGACAGAGGTCTTGTGTTTAACATTTTCTTTCTGTGACATACTATTCCTCCAATTTATAATAAAACGCCGTTTTAAACAAGCTGTTAAGGGCTGTCAGCTGTTAAGCATAGCCTCAAGAGGCGTTATATCAAGCTTATCCATATCTTTAATAAATTCACTGAAGCGTTCGGCGATAAGCTTAACACCGCCCTTTACATTACTTTCAATATTCAAGGGCATAATCGGGTCGTGAACACTAAGACGAAGCAGAAGCCAGCCGTTTTTATCTGCGCTGTCAAAATAAATTCTGATGCCCTCTCTGTTGTCGTCGGCAATTCGCATATCCTCCTGCACTGACGCAAACTGCTCAAGCTTTTCAATAACACTGTTGCCGTAAGCCTTGAAGTCATCCTCTTTAATTTTGAAGCGAAGCTCTTTTTCTTCTGCAGGCTCCTTAAGCTCACAAATAAGTGAGTCAAGCTTTTTACCCTCCTTGCCCATCTGTGCCATTTTTATAATAATTTTTGTAATAAGATAGGCACCGTCATCAAGATAATAATTATCTCTGAAAGCGGCGTGTCCCGAGGTTTCAATTGCAAGAGGACAGTTAACGCCCTCTGCCTCGAGTCTCAGCTGCTCATTTATAACGTTACGGTAGCCTCTTTTGAATCTGTAATGCACACCGCCGAGAGTATTGCTGATAAAGTCTGTGAGACCTGTTGATGTTACGCTGTCGGTTACAACAGTACCGCCCTTATTATTTTCAAGAGCAATTATCGAAGCTAGAGCCACGAGACGGTTACGGTTGATTTCTTTTCCGTTTTCATCAACACAGCCTGCTCGGTCAACGTCGGTATCAAAGATTATACCAAAGTCAGCACCATTATTTAAGGTTGCGGCACAAACGGACTTCATAGCCTCCTTGTTTTCAGGGTTCGGCGTATGATTCGGGAACATTCCGTCCTTTTCAAGAAACTGGCTTCCCGTAATATCTGCACCGAGAGGTGCAAGTACATCTGTTGCGTAAAAGCCACCGACACCGTTGCCTGCATCAACAACTATTTTATAGCCCTCAAGAGGCTTTTCATAATTTTCGGCGTTGACACCTTCACAAATCATCTTACGCAGACGCTTTGCATAAACAGACATAAAGTCATATTCCGTTACCTTTGCCGAAGCATCCTTTGCTTCAAAGGGAAGAACGGCAAAATCAATGATTTCTTCAATATCGCTGCCGTTAAGTCCACCCTCGCGGATAAAGAATTTAAGTCCGTTTTTATTATAAGGATGATGACTTGCTGTAATCTGCACCGAAGCAATACAGTCAAGGTCAACGGTTGTCATAAACATTGCAGGAGTTGACGCATAGCCGCAATCGTAAATTTCAAAGCCGAATTCACCTAAAGCCGCAATAACCTGTGCTTTGATTCTTAAGGCTGAAATTCTTGAATCGTGACCTACTGCAATTTTACCTGAAGTGATATTCTTTGAAAAGGCAAGCCAACGGCAGAAGCCGACAGTAAGATCAAAAACGGCTTTATCGGTAAGCTCAACGGCTTCACCCTTTACGCCGTCAACTGCGGTACCTCTTATGTCTGAACCGCTTTTAAGTGATTTATATGGATTAAAGGTCATTTTAATCAGCTCCTTGTGCAATTATTTTATCGGTAATAGATGCTAAAAATTTATATAAGGGAGTAAATGCTCGAAGTGCATAAACAAGCTCCTCTTTTATGCTTGCATCAATAAGCTTTTCCATTTCGGGACTTGAATAAATAAAGAAAAAGCTTTTGCAGTTATAAAAGCCTTTAAGGTCGTCATCAATACGCTCTATACCGGGCTTATTCTTCTTGAAGCATTCAATTTCAAGTGTTGCACCGGTTATCGAGAGAATGCGCAGCGCTTCTCTGAACTCATCCTGATGCTCTGCAAGATATTCCCTGAAGGCTTCAAGATAGGTTGCATCGGTTCGGAAGGTGCCTATGCCGTAATTATAGCAGTCGGGATAAAACTCAAACCACATACAGGGCTGTCTTTCCCAAAGGTGCTTGTCTCTCATAAACATGCACCAAACATTGGCACGGTACAAATCCTTATTTTTGGAAAATCTTGTATCACGGCGGATACGGGATACCATTTTAGTGGGTATAAGATTCATCTTATCATCAATGGCATAAAGCTCATCGCAAAGGTCAGAGGCAAGCTGTCTCATAGGAACAATTGCGCCCTGCTTTATTTCCTGCTTAACGGAGTCGTAAAAGCTTTTACTGTCATTGAATTTGTTTATTTCCAAAAGAGTGAAAATGTTTCTGTCAAAGCCCTTGAAATCAGCCATTGCTCTCACCCTCTGCAAGCACCTTCATTACCTCTTTTGCGGCGAACATAACGGCAACCTTTCCGCTATGGAAATTGAGACCGCCCTGAAGCCATACAGCAAAGGGCTCTCTCAAGGGAGCGTCGGCTGAAAGCTCAATCGATGAGCCGAGAGTAAAGGCACCTGCTGCCATAATTACCTTACTGTCATAGCCGGGCATCTCCCAGGGCTCGGGAGTAACAAAGGAGTCAACGGGAGCACCCTTCTGAAGGCCCTGACAAAAGGCAATAAGATTTTCGGGGTTACGCATTTTAACGGCCTGAATAATATCGTGTCTGATTTCTCCTGAGGCAGGTGTAGTTTCAAAGCCGAGAAGATTAAAAAGAGCACATGTAAAAGCGGCAGTTTTAAGCGCCTCGCCAACAACGTGAGGACCGTTAAAAATACCCATATAAAGCTCTCTTGAATGACCGAGGGTTGCACCCACCTCTCTGCCGAGACCGGGAGTTGTGAGTCTGTAGGCACAAAGCTCAACAAGGTCGTGACGACCGGCAATGTAACCGCCTGTTTTGGCAATACCGCCGCCGGGATTCTTGATAAGTGAGCCCGCAATAAGGTCGGCACCGACGCTTGTCGGCTCAAGCTTTTCAGTCCATTCACCGTAGCAGTTATCAACCATAACAATAGCGTCACTGTTGCGCTTTACAATTTCAACAACCCTTTTGATTTCGTCAACTGAAATTGTAGGACGCAGGCTATAGCCTCTTGAGCGCTGAATATAAACCATTTTAACGGGAGAAGCCTTTAATCTCTCCTCTATTTTTTCA
>JBGVGP010000061.1:0-5649 GCA_045121735.1 Acutalibacteraceae bacterium | reverse complement strand
ACTCATTATATGTGCTCACATAATTTGCAAACTTCTCTTTTTCTTCGTCAGACAGTTTTGCTGCCAGTTCTTCCTCTTTCTTTACAAGCTCATTTAACTTCTTTTTGAGTCTGGGTGTTATTTCTGTGGTGAGCTCTTGTGGCTCAAGATTTCCGTAGAATAATTCTTCAATTATATTTGACATATGTAATCCTCCATATAGATTGATATTACCTACAATTCAATCTTTTAGGCTGATTACAAAAGCCGAAGGGAGACAACTTCCTTACGGAGTGTCTCCCTTTTGCGATGTCTTTTTTTGGCAGGGGCAGAAGGGCTCGGTCTCGCCTGCCGGCTCGGTCGGTGCTTCTGCTTCGCAGAGGTCTCCACCGGAGACCCGCACCCCACGACACGCTCCGCGTGCCTCCGGTTCGAGCTATTTTTACACACAACTAAAAACAAAAACGGACACCTTACGGCATCCGTTATTGTTTTGGCAGGGGCAGAAGGGCTCGAACCCTCGGCACGCGGTTTTGGAGGATAGTATTCTTTCCTTATTTGATGCGGTTTAGAGGGCTTCGGGGGGCACATTGGGGGGCACATAGCTTTTACATTTTAGTATTTTATTGTGTTTTTCATACATTCGACTAACCTCCGGTTATGCGGTAGAATGAAGCTACCAAATAACAAGGAGGTTTTATTATGAGCAGAAAAGTAAAAATAAAATTCACGGATTTTGAGTGCAATTTACTTGTCAATGGTATGAATGAATTTCGTAATTTGCTCTTGGCGGAAGGTTTACCCACTGAGGATGTTAATAAGCTATTACTGAAAATTATTGATAAAAGTGAAAGGTAAGGTGTGATCTTATGTCGAGCATTATAGAAGATTTTTATTACGGCAACATAGAGCCGCAGGCACTCTCAACAGAAATCACACCAAGACTCAAAAAGAAGCTGAATGTACTTGTGAAGAAAGAAGAAGAGCTTTCAGCAATGCTCCCCGAAAAGGAAAAAGAGCTGTTTGCAAATTATGTGTGCGCATATAATGAATTTTCAAGTATCAGCATTTCTGACGGTTTTATTTCGGGCTTCCGGCTCGGTGCAAGATTTACATACGATACTTTTATTGAAGCCAAGAAAGGATGACAATTATGGAAAACAAATCAAAGATAACTTATCGACAGGTTGGCGACTATAAAATTCCGAACATTAACCTGCCGTCTGAACAAGCAAATATCATCATTGGCAAATGGGGTATGCTACACAAAAACTACCTTGAACATAACAAGCGAGGTATATTTATGCTAATGGTAACCAAATGCACCCTTTGGCCTTATCTTGCAGATATTGACCGTCAGGCAAATGAAATGTACGACCTTTTGATTGAACAGATGAAAGAGGCGGAAGGTGTTACAGAAAAACTAAAAGAAGAAAATCAGATGGAGTGGGTGCAGAGAATGAGCAATATTCAGCAAAAGGCAAGAGAGATTGTTTGCAATGAATTGATTTATAAATAACAACAGAAGTGGCAGGGATGACTCTGCCACTTCGTTTGTATAAATCTGTTAGTTCTTTGGCTTTCTGATACGGTTTAACTGCTTGTTGATTTTAAGTAGCTCTTCCTTTGTAAAGTAAACATTACGCATCCCGAGCATACCTGTGAAACGAAGCACGGTGAAATTACCTATCATATTCATTACGCCACTGTTCATTTCGGGATTCTTCGCTTTTTTCTTTTTCTTCTGTTTGTCCTTATCCTTGGACTGAGGCTGACCCTGACTCATTTTTTTAGCAAGAGTCATAAACAGACCTGCGAACCACAGCTTACCGCGGAATGTCTTTATAATGTCGCCGAGCTTATCATTGAGAGAGAAGCGTCCTTCAATTTCAACAATATCAAACCAGTTAAGAACTGCACCCTGCTCACGAAGAATATAGTCGGGATTCATTTTCTCAACCTTACGGATGCGGCTTTCATCCTTAAAATCACCGGCAACAGCAACAAGGTCGGTTTCACCATTGTTGGGTACTTCAAAACAGAAGAAATGGTCCTCAGCGGAAATTTTACCTAAGGATTCACCGTTTGTAAAAAGCTCAACCTCGGGAAGATTTGAATATACCGTAACCTTTGTAACATCTTCAACACGGTCAACATAGCGTTTGCCGCAGATGTGAACGAAGGGCTCGTCAGAAAGCCATGCCTTATATGCATAGAAAGCATCCTTCTTATACCTACGGTCAATAGTAATAAGACCTTTGTGATTCTTCCCGTTTTCGCCGCCTTCTGCTCTTGCATCTGCACCAAAATCAAACATATCGGGGAGCTTTTTCCGTTATAGATTAATCCTCACCGCAGACACACCGCCCATTTCAGGCTTTTTCTCCATAAAGCCTTCGGGTATCTTCTTTTCGTAATTGTCAACATAAGAAGCAGAGCCGAGATAAGCGGAGATGTTAGTCCTTGGTATTATAACCCAATCAGAATCAGGCTCTTTGTTTGCAATATAATATTCGGCAAGTGTAATCATAAGCCTTTCAGTTTTCGCGTTTACACCGTAAGCCTTGATTTTTTGCAGTGTTTCATCGGGTAGCACAACCGCTTCAGTACGCAACGGACCGAGAATAAGAGCATCTGCAATAGCCGTATCAAAAAGTAGAGGGAAATCAGCTGATGAACGGTTGTTGTAAATCGAATACTGGTACTGTATCAGCTTATTAGCCCAAGTGACTTCAATAGCTTTTAAGGTCTTCTTTTCGGTAAAGCAGTGAAGCTTCTTTGTAACATCCTCTTTGTTCTTTTTGATGTAATCCGAAAGAGAATGAAGGTATCTGTAATACCATCCTGCACCGTTTTCATCGACGATATCGGGAAACTCACTGTGAAGCTCAGGGAAAGATGTGTGAAATTTCAGAGCCTTGTTTGTTACTGCTTCATAAGGCAAGCTACACCAAGCACATAAGAAACGCCTTGCTTCTTCTGTTCTCTCATAAGGGTCATCAGTGCAAATGGTACCGTCAGCATTATGAAAAAGATAACCTCTTGCAAGAACGGTAAATATACGGTTAAATCCCTTGTTCTGCTTAATCATTCTTACTGTAAATCTGCCTATAAAAGCAGTTGATTGCTTATTTTCTGCACTAAAGACGGGGTTGTCGGTATATGCTTTGAATTCAAGCCATTCGTTAGTCATATATTTTATCTCCCTTCCTTGCAAATCTGTTGATGTGTCTGTAATAAGCATCATAAAGAAAATCACGCTTGCCGAGAGCCACAATGTACTTTACCGAAGCATTGAAAGAGATAACGTGTGTTTCTATTATCCTTGTCGCTTCCTTTGAAACAGTTTCACGGTAATTGCCTACGGGATTTCTGAGATACGCTTTTACCATCAAAGTCAGCTCCTCGGAATCGTTGGGATACTGCATAGCCGAAGCGTTTGCAGAGATATTGTAGTTCCGTGTTTCAGTAATGATGTCAGGTAACAATTTGTACCCGCCGAAACGGAAATCAGCAAAGATATCATAATACTCTCTATACTCTTCTTCGGGCATATGCTTTATGAGAAAGGCGTATCTTTCATCCTCTTTCATAAAGTGCCAATTTTCATTTCTTACCGCAAAATATATCTCATTAACTCTTTCTTCGGGCAGGTTGATGAATACCGCAGCAAGCTCATCTGCCTCATATTCGTTTTCTTTGTTCTGCATATACAGAATACGGTTAATATCATTGTGTTTTGCTTTAAGCTTGCTTGCGGCGTGTCGCCTTGCCCTTATTCTTTTAAGGCACTCTTCATAATCAGCTATTACTCTGCCTACATAGTCAAGAATCTTCGGGTCAAGCTTCTTTTTCCAACCGGGCTTTGCAAAGGTGAAAAGCTCACTTGCATCTGCCTGATGACAGTCTGCCCTTGGTGTATTCTTTTTCAGCTCTCTTGCAAAATACGGGAGCTTTTCAAGGTTAGAGCTTACCTCATCCCAATTCTGACCGTCAAAGAATTTCTTGAAGCGTTCATCAAAGGTAGGCTCGTACCAACGGCGCTTACCCTCTGCCTTTTCAATAAGAGCCTTGTATTTAAGGAAGGATGTTCTTTCGGCTTTGTTGGTTTCAAGATATTCTGTCAAATCAGGCTTTATACCGCTTTTCGCTGAGTCTATTTCAAGGCCAGTCAATATTTCAAGTACCTCTGTTTCCTTGCGGTACTGCTCCTTCTTTTCATCATCGGTGTTTTCGTCATAGGCTATTATACTTCTGTCAAGTGCCGCATTTGAAATCTGACCGACACGGGATGAGAAAGTGTTTCGTATTGTTTCAAAGCGTTTGTACCAATCATTTGCATCGGCAACAATTGGCTCTGCGGATGGTATGCTTAAAAGAGGAAGATTACCGCCGAGTGTTAAATCACCCTCGCTGTAGTTATTTGCAATGCAAGATGTGAGCTTCGGCTCGGCAACTGTTTTAATCATATCACCGTCAAAGTCAGCGCCGCCAAGTCTTTCTGCAAGAAGAGATACAGAATTTACCATAATTACATCCGTAAGACCTGAAAGGTATTTTTCTCTGTAAGCGCCTATCTTTTTCAGAGGTTTAACAAGTGCTTCTTCATTTCTTGCAATATGTGGATTGCGAAGAAGAGCATAGATATTCTGCTCTGAATATACAGCACCGGGAGCATAAAACTCATTCGTATCAAGGAATTCACTTTTTATCTCTGAATAAATATCAGGTCTTCCGCCGTTATCTTTGATAAGCTCATAGAACAATTCCATAATATCAGCTGCAAAGAATCGGTTGTCACCGTCAACAAGTAAGCGACCTATGGAGTAATCTTTAAGTAGGCTTTCTGCGGCATCGTCAAGCTGACGGACAAAATACGGCTCATTAATAAACTTGGGATTTTTTCTCAATAGCTCTGCAAGATGATAGCTTCGGCTTTTTCTGCCGAAGGTCCATTCATCAGCCTTATCGGTAAAATACCTTATACGGGCATCTGTATCACGGCGAAGGTCATAATACCTCTGCTCTGTCGGCTTTGTCAGCCACATTCTTTCATCTTCGGAGGGAGAATTCTCCCAACCCAAGGGTAAATCATCGGGTCTGAATTCAGATGAAAGCATTTTAACGGTATTGAGGAACTGATAGTTAAGCTCAGTTGTATCCTCAGCTTCTGTCTTACTTACATTTGTGATGTATATGGTGTGCTCATAAGCTCGGCAGAGCTGAACATATGTCTGCCAAGAAATATTATACTGTTTCAGCCACTTGTAACCCTTGAACTGACTTTCTGTAAGTATCATACAAAGGCTGTTTACATTGTGCTTTCTTCCCCATATATCGGTTATTGTTTTAACGCCGGCTTCATTAAACAAGGCTTTGAAATCGGCTTTATGTACCATTCCCTTTATATATGGCATACGAATCTGAAAAGAGGTGTGTTCTTTTTTACTGCCTATTTTACTGTCAAGCTCACGGGCAAATTCAGGTGAAATCAGTCCCATACCGTCAAAGCGTGTAGTTTCAATATCACCTGTACATTCTGTTCTTTCATATTTTCTTATACTGCCTTCACCTGTAACGTCAGTAACAGTTACATAAGAAACATCGTTTGTAATATGTTTAGGGTTAGGCACAATAGCAACATTTTCAAGAAAGAACTTATCATCAGGC
>JBGVGP010000060.1:0-16386 GCA_045121735.1 Acutalibacteraceae bacterium | reverse complement strand
TACCGCCGGTCTTCTTTGAGTCATACTGGAAGTAAGCCTGAACATACTTATCTGTATGGTCACCGATAATCTTGATTGAGTTCTTGTTAGCACCAACGGTACCGTCACCGCCGAGACCCCAGAACTTACATTCGATTGTGCCCTCTGCAGCAGTGTTGGGAGCAGCCTCTTCATCAAGTGAAAGGTTTGTTACGTCGTCAACAATACCGAGAGTGAACTGAGCCTTGGGAGCATCCTTCTTAAGCTCGTTGAAGATAGCAAAGATGCTTGAGGGAGGTGTATCCTTTGAGCCGAGACCGTAACGTCCGCCGATTACCTTGATGTCAGCTCTGCCGTTTGTTGCAAGAGCAGTAACAACGTCGAGGTAAAGAGGCTCGCCGAGTGAGCCGGGCTCCTTTGTTCTGTCGAGAACAGCAATTTTCTTAACTGTTGCGGGGATAGCAGCAAGAAGGTGCTTTGCTGAGAAGGGTCTGTAAAGACGAACCTTAACAAGACCAACCTTTTCACCCATAGCTGTAAGATAATCAATAACCTCTTCTGCAACGTCATTGATTGAACCCATAGCGATGATGATCTTTTCAGCATCGGGTGCACCGTAGTAGTTGAAGAGCTTGTAGTCTGTGCCGAGCTTGGCGTTGACCTTATCCATATATTCTTCAACGATACCGGGAACTGCTTCGTAGTATTTGTTACATGCTTCTCTGTTCTGGAAGAAGATGTCGTCGTTTTCGTGTGAGCCGCGCATTACGGGACGCTCGGGGTTGAGAGCTCTCTTACGGAAGGCTTCAACAGCATCCATATCGCACATTTCCTTAAGGTCATCAAAATCCCATACCTCAATCTTCTGAAGCTCGTGTGATGTACGGAATCCGTCAAAGAAATTAAGGAAGGGAACACGGCTCGTGATTGTTGCAAGGTGAGCAACAGCACCAAGGTCCATAACCTCCTGTGTGTTTGGTTCAGCAAGCATTGCAAAGCCTGTCTGACGGCATGCATAAACGTCTGAATGGTCACCGAAGATGTTAAGAGCGTGAGAAGCTACACAACGTGCAGATACATGGAAAACACAGGGAAGAAGCTCACCGGCGATTTTGTACATGTTGGGAATCATAAGAAGAAGACCCTGTGAAGCTGTGTAGGTTGTTGTGAGAGCACCTGCGCCGAGTGAGCCGTGAACTGTACCGGCGGCACCTGCTTCTGACTGCATTTCAACAACGTTTACCTTTGTTCCGAAGATATTTTTGAGACCCTGAGCGGACCACTGGTCAACATAGTCGGCCATGGGACTTGAAGGTGTGATGGGGTAAATACCAGCTACTTCTGTAAACGCATAGGATACGTGCGCAGCAGCATTGTTACCGTCCATGGTTTTCATTTTTCTTGCCATAGAATATTTCCTCCTGAAATTTCAGTTTTAAAAAATAATTTACAAAGAAATTACCTTTTAGTATTCTAACACTTATTTGTCAAGTTGTAAATATACTTTCAATAAAAAAAGTAACAATCATTAAGGTAATTTTATCTAAAAAACACACAATAAACCTTGTGTGTGGCATTTTGCAGCTATCAAAACCTTTACACAGACACAAATGTTCATATTTTATTGACTTTTTTTCAATTTTGTTCTATACTGTAAATTAAAGTATTATATCTTTAAAGAATGGAGAATCAATTATGAAAAGAGTAATTTCAATCCTTTTGTGCCTTGTACTTACACTCTCTCTTTGCATGCCCGCTTTTGCAGCTGCAGAATACAAGGAGTACCCCACAATTTATGTAACCGGCGCACAGACCAATGATCTCTACAGTGCTGACGGCAAAAAGATTTCAGATTTTGACATCGACCTCGGAGCAGTGCTTGAGGAATACGGACTTGACCTTGTTTCAAAGTTCCTTTTCGGTATGCTTTCAGACGACTACAAAATGTGGGCAAACCGCTTCCACGAAATCTTCGTAGGCATCTACGGTGACGCTGCACTTGACAAGAACGGTGAAGCAAGCAACGGCTCACATCCTGCAAACCACTCATCAACAGTAAGCGTAACAAAGAAGACCTCCGGCTTCGGCATGTGGGACTACCGCTTCTGGTATGACTGGAGACTCAGCCCCATGGTAACAGGTGAAGAGCTTGAAGCTTACATCGACAGAGTTCTTGATGCAACAGGCGCTGAAAAGGTAAACATTGTAGGCCGTTGCTACGGTGCAAACGTAATTGCAGCTTACGTTCAGATGAACAAGGCTCATGCAGAAAAGTACGTAGATGATATCGCTTACTTCGCACCCTCAATTGAAGGCATTGACTTTATGACAGCACTTTACACAGGCGAAATTTATCTTGACGGTGAAGCACTTGACAACTTCCTCGGATGGTATCTTGAAAACGAAGACCTCATCGAAGAGGATGCTCTTTCATCATTGATTTTAACACTCGTTGAGCTTTTCGAGCAGGCTGAAGTATTAGGCTTTACTGCAGAAGCAATCGACCTTCTTATCGACAGAATCAAGACTGACCTCATTCCTCCCATTCTCCGTGACAGCTTTGCTTCATGGCCCTCATACTGGGCAATGGTAACAGAGGATAAGTTCGACGATGCAGTTGACTTTATCTTCGAAGGCTGCAAGGACGAATATGCAGGTCTTATTGCAAAGGTTGAAGACTACTATTACAACGTACAGCTCAACCACACAGAAACCCTTAAGGAAATGATGGACAAGGGCGTAAGATACAACATCTTTGCAAAGTACAACTTCCCCGAATTCCCCATCTACAAGGGTGCTGCCGTACAGAGTGACGGTGATACAACAATCCCCAGACAGACCTTCGGCGCTACTGCAGCAAAATACGGTGAGGTACTCAGCGAGGATTATATTGCTTCTGTAGCAGAAGAAAATCAGAAGTACATCTCACCCGACCATAAAATTGACGCTTCAACAGGTCTTCTTCCCGAAAACACATGGTACGCAAAAAACCTTCATCATAATTACTGGGCAGGTATTGAATCAATCAGCCTTGACATTATGAACAACGACTACAACGTATCAGGACAGGACAAATATCCTCAGTTCATGGATTACTTCAACAACATGCAGGAGGTTACACCTGACGAGGACTACAACAAGCCTGCAAACAACACCCTTATGAGTCTCTTCCGCTTCCTCACAGCTTTCTTCAACTTCTTTACAAAGCTTCTCAGAGGCGAAATCTCACTCGGCAAATAAAATTTAACAACTCAACGGGACTGTCAATGCACAGTCCCGTTATTTTTTCGCCTTCAGTAGCCTGTGTTAACAATTTCGTAATAACTCTCTGACGATAATGTGGTAAATTTATTCTGTTGAGATTTATTTATTCATTGAAAGGAGAAAATCAAAATGGATCTTAAGAAAATCATTGACAAAAAAGACGTTGCCGCACAGTATATGGTTGACTCAATCACCCATATCTGCACAAAGTTTGAAAAGCGCGGCCCCGGCGACCCCGGCGAAAAGCAGGCCTGCGAATACGCCGCAGAGCAGATGAAGGAATACGGCTGTGACCGTGTTTATGTTGAGCCCTTTAAGGAAAACCCCAACTCCTTCCTCGGCTGGATTTACATTACAATCACTTGCTGCTTCATTGCTCTTGCAGGCTACTTCATTCAGCCCGTTATCTCAATCGTTGCCATTGTTGTCGGCCTCACTCTCTGCGTGCTTCAGTTCGGTCTTTACAAAAAGGCTGTTGACAAGCTCTTCCCCGAAAAAACAGGCCACAATGTTGCCGGCTTCAAAAAGCCCACGGGCGAGGTAAAGCGCAGAATCATCTTCAACGGTCACCCCGACGCAGCCTGGGAATGGCCCTTCAAGTACAAGTTTACATACCTGGGCTTTGACATTCATATGATGGTATGCTTTGTCGGTGCCTTCTACACCCTTATTATTGCAATCTTAAAGCTTGCCGGTGTTCTCGGCGACGACCTTGCAAAAACACTCGGTCTTGTTGCTCTTGTGTTTGTACCCTTCTGGTTCGGCCTCTACTTTATGTGGAATGAAAAGAGAATAGTTGACGGTGCAAACGACAACCTTTCCGGCTGCTACATCGGTATGGCAATTCTCAAAATGCTCCACGATGAGGGCATTGAGCTTGAAAACACCGAAATCGGCGTTGTTCTCACAGGCTCAGAGGAAGCAGGTCTCCGCGGTGCAAAGGCCTGGGCAGGAAAGCACTGTAAGGAATTTGAGGATGTTCCCACCTTTGTATTCTCATACGATACAATTGCACAGAACGAGCAGCTTATGGTAAACTACCGTGACCTCAACTCAACAGTTAAGGTTGACAAGGATGTTTCCGACCTGTTTATGGAAGCATGTGCAGAGCTCAACATCCCCGTTAAGAAGGGCTTTGTTCCTCCTCTCGGCGGCGCAACAGACTCAGCTGCTTTTGCACAGGCAGGTATGCGCGCAACAGGTATTACAGCTCTTAACCACGCTCTTCCCGACTTCTACCACACAAGACTCGACACTCCCGAGGCACTCAACCCCTCCTGCCTTGCAAACTGCTTTGCAGCAAGCGTTAAGGCACTCGAGATGTTTGACAACGGCGCTAAGCAGTGATTTTTGAGTAGTCAGTAGTCACGCATGATTAAGTTCGTGCGTGACTTTTTTTATCCACTCCGCACGCAAGAGGGCCAAGGGTCAAAGGGCCGAGGGCCGAGAAAGCACCCTGCGTGTGCAAAAAAGGACACGGCAAGCCGTGTCCCTACAGTAATTACAAATAAACATTCAACTTTCTCTGTTGAAGCTATTGCTACACTTATATTACAATTAAAACTTAATACGTAAAATTATCTTCTCTTTGCAATTTGCACATTGAAATTGAGTCTGTTTTTCTATCGGCACATCATTTCGTGCTACAAAATCCCCATTGCCGCATAAAGGACAATGTGCTTTTCCATTTTTCCTGATTTCATTTATAATTCTTAACGAATCGATAGCCATACAACTCTCCTACCGTCAAATTCGATTTTGTTATTTCAAATCACCTTGTGCCGCCAGGCATACCTCGGCCCTTGGCCCTTGGCCCTCGGCTCTTAAATTCTCGCTTCAAGCCTGTAAATCGGCTGACCCAAATCAGAAAAACGCTTTTCATATTCCGTTACAATATTACCCTCAAAGCTGCTGTTGTGAAGATCAAGGGAAACATTGTAAAGACCGAAGCCCTCCTGACTGAACTCCTGAAGAGAAAACTCAAAAAAGTGCAGATTGTCCGTCTTCTGATGAATGTCACCGTTTTCCTTAAGAAGCTGACGGTAAATGTTAAGGAAAAATCTGTGGGTAAGACGGTGCTTCTTGTATTTCTCCTTGGGATAAGGACAGGAGAAATTGAGATAGATTCTTTCAATACTGTGCTCGGGAATGAATCTGGGCAGATATTCGGCACAGCCTGCAATAAAGCGCACATTTGTAAGGCCTGCCTTTTCCACCTTTTCAACTGCGGCAACAATAACATTTCTTTCCTTTTCAACGGCAATAAAATTGATATCGGGACATCTTGCCGCCATCTCGGCAATAAACTGCCCCTTGCCGCAGCCTATTTCAAGGTGAACGGGGTTGCTGTTACCGAAAAGCTCCTCAAAATCAAAATAATCCTTTGTCTGTATTGCCTTTTCAAAGTCACGCTCTTCAAGGTCAGTATCAAGTATAAGACCCTTAACAGCATCAAGACGCTCGTTAAGGTACTTCTTTTTTCTCATTCTCACGGTTAACACCTCATATTCAAATTAGTTATTTATTTACGACATCTGATTTAATTCGGAATTCGGAATTATGAATTCGGAATTCCTGATTTTCACGGTCCTTACTGCCGACTGCTTTTATTTCCCCACCTACTCGGCTTTCCCTATGGGAGAGGTGGATTCACCTAAGACAAAGACGGAGAGGGAAATTCCTAATTCCGAATTCCACATTCCGCATTTTCTCGGCCCTCACTACTTACTACTCACTACTTACTACTACAATTTCTTATTTCACTCTGTTTAATCTATCCGCAAAAAATTATATACCAACTCAGCACCCTTGTCAACAAGCCTGTTTAATCATTATTAAGCTTTTCACCCTTGACTATAAAAGAGTTTGCATATATAATGTAATCGAATTAAATTAAAGGAGACGAACTATGTATACTTTAGCTTCAAAAATCAAGGTAAACAATGCAACCGTCAGCCACATGGATTTTGATAACTGCCACTTCAGCTTTGAGCTTAAGGACGACGGCAAGTTTATCAAGGGTATTCTCACTGCAAAAGCAGATATAGAAATGGAGACCTTTGCCGTTACAAAGCCTATGGAGTACAGCAATGATACTCTTTTCTTCGGCAACGGCTACCAGTCATGGTCAACCTCAATGGAATACAAGAGAGGCGACAAAACTCACGACATCATCGGCGCTGCTAGAAAGCTCGGCGGCTTTGCAGAATTTGCCGCAGGCGTATTTGCCGACTACACCTTCAAGTCATACGTACACTACGGCAAGCAGAATTTCTTCCGTGCTTACACCTATACATACCTTCGCAAGAAGGGTGACTACAACATCACAATCTACGGCTCAAGAAGTGAAAGAAAGGGCTTCACAATTTTTGAAGCCGATATGACCGAAAACACCTTCACCGTAAGAAAGGATGTTGAGGGTCTCAGACTTACTGCTGGTCAGGAATATGAGATGTTCGACATTGCTATTATCGAAGACGAATACGAAAAGGCATTCGATGAATACTTCTTCGACTTTATGGGCATCAAGAAGCCCAAAATCAAGCACCTTGCAGGCTACACCTCATGGTATAACTACTTTTCAAAAATCACCGAGGATATCTGCATCCGTGACCTTGACGGCATGGACAGAGCCAAGGAATGTGTTGACATCTTCCAGCTTGACGACGGCTTCCAGACTGCAACAGGTGACTGGCTCAGCGTTGACAAGAAGAAGTTCCCCAACGGCCTCAAGTACCTTGCAGACAAGATTCACGACAAGGGCTACCTTGCAGGCATCTGGCTTGCTCCCTTCTGCGCACAGCTTACAAGTAAGGTTGCAAAGGAGCATCCCGACTGGCTTATCAAGGACGAAAAGACAGGCAAAAAGCTTATCCGTCACATCGGCTGGGGCGGTGCTTATGCATTTGATATTTACAACGAGGAAGCAAGAGAATACATCAAGCACTTCTTTGACGTTATCCTCAACGACTGGGGCTTCGATATGGTCAAGCTCGACTTCCTCTTCACACAGTGCCTTTCACCCAGAGCAGGCAAGACCCGCGGTGAAATTATGTGCGACGGTGTAGACCTTCTTCGTGAGGCCTGCGGCGACAAGCTCATCCTCGGCTGCGGTGTTCCCCTCGGCGCATGTCTCGGTATCTTTGATGCTTGCCGTGTAACCTGCGACGTTAACAAGGTGTTCAAGGGCAACCTTCTCAACTTTGCTAAAATCAACAACGAGGTACCCTCCGCACAGGGCGCTATCAACAACACTATCTTCCGTCGTCACCTTGACGGCAGAGCCTTCTGTAACGACCCCGACGTTCTTTTCCTTCGTAAGGAAAACCTCACCTTCACCGATGAGCAGAAGTACCTTCTCGGTAAAATCAACGCTGTTTGCGGTAACGTTCTTTTCGTTTCCGACAACGCCGGCGATTATGACTACAAGTCACTTACCCTTATGAAGGAATTCTTCACAGAAAAGGACTACAAGGTAACCGCAGCAGAATATGTAACAAAGTCAATCATCAGACTCGACTTCATCGAAGACGGCGAAGCAAAGACAATGACCTTCAACATCAACACCGGTGAAACCTGGTGGGGTTAAGCTGTTAAAACACTAAAATTAAAAATGAGCCATGCACAGCAATGTGCGTGGCTTTTTATTATCTGAAAAAGTAGACAATTTATTGAAAATCCCCCATTTGTCTATGGTTTGTCTACACTTATTCCGTCAGGCACATCCTCAAGCCTCTCCGATTTTGCCTTGCGGCAAAACCACCTTCCCTTTCAGGGGGAGGAAAAATTCGCCTCAACGTTGAATAAAAAAATCGCTCCCCTGAAAGGGGAGCTGACAAAATCTTTGATTTTGGCTGAGGGGTCCTGACTACTGGCTACTGACTACTGACTACTGACTACTGGCTACTGCGAAGCTCCGCTTCGCCTCACTTCTCCACAAGCTTAACCGCGACGGCAGTAAGGTCGTCACCACCCGTAGCGTCCTGTCTTAAGGCGGCAAGCTGAACAATATGACCTGCGAGGTCATCCATATTGTTTGTGCTCCAGGAAAGCAGCTCATCGTTTATCCAGCCGCAGTCCCCTGCCGTTATACCGTCACTTACAAGCAGAACTATATCCCCCGACTGAAGGTGTGTGCTTTGTCTTGCAAAGCTCACCTCACGCAGAATTCCCAATGGCAACGAGCTTTCCTCAACAACAAAAATCTCCCTGTCGCTTCTTATAAAGCTTATTGCCGCGCCTGCCTTATAAAAATCAGCCTGACCCGTGTAAAGATTGACGCAAAGCCCGTCCATTGTTGCCATCGATTCATCGGTAGATTTTATGATAAGTGATGAATTAACAAGCTTGACTGCGCTTTCAAAGGAAAAGCCTGCACTCAAAAGCTTCTCCATAAGACAAACTGCCATATTGCTGTCAAGAGCGGCAGAGGAGCCTGTTCCCATGCCGTCACTTAACAAAACTGCACTGCAGGTATCACTGCGCTTACAAAGAGCTACGCTGTCCCCACAGGGTGCATCCTTGACAAAGGGTCTTTGCGCTGTGCCGACAAGCAGATAAAAGGGTGACACCTCTTCAAAGCGTACAAAGGTGCCAAGCTCGGAAAAGCTTACATCGGGCTCATCGAAAAAGTGCCCCGTCGCCTCCTCGAGTATGTTTCTGACACGCACATAATCCTCAGTGGCAGGTCTTTCAAAAAAAGAAAGCTCAACACTCAGCCTGCCCTCATCACAGCAAAAGCAGCTCAGAGCATCCACATAAATACCCCCGTCAATAACCGCCGACCGAAGAGCCATCGACTTTACCGTATCAACGGTACGGCTGCTGGTTATTTTATCTGAAAGCTCACCTAAAAAATCACCCATACCCGAAAACTGACCCGTCAGAAGCCTACGCATTTCTCTGCCTCTTGCCTTTGCAAGCATGCTTAAGCTGTACTGCGCTCTGCCGTGGTGAATCTGTCTTTTAAGCTCTGTAAGCCTCGGACATACACGCTCAAGCTGAAGCTTTTCCTTCCCTCTTTGCTCAATGCCCATTATCGCAAGAATATCTCCTGCCGTAGCGTCAAAATTATTGCTCCAGCAGGAGGTTTTTTCACTGCAACCGTCACACACCCTTTGCTGAAGCTCAAAGAAAAGCTTGTTCACCTCGGGATTTATAATACGGTCAAGACGGTCGCCGACCTCATCAACGGTTCTGCAAAAGGAAGAGATATTTCCCGACGCCCGTTTAAGAATAGCCGAAACCTGAAGATTAACACAGTCATCGTTTACTGCACCGCTTTTTTGCGCAAGCTCCATGCCCTTGCTTATCCAGCCGGGCGGAGTGAGCATAAAGGCTGCACAGGCAATACCGCATTCCAGCATAGGAAGAATAAAATTATCCTCAAGGCCACCCGTAATACAGCTTAAGCAGAACGTAACACAGGACGATATACCTACGGCAACCTGACCCATAGGCGCAAAAGCACCGCTGACAAGCCCCGTCAGAGCGAAGCAGGGAAAAACAAATCTGCTTTCAACAGAAATGCTTAACGCCGCACCAAGACACACACCCAACGTACTGCCTGCAGGCACACCCTTGCAGTATGAAGCAAAGCACAAAAGCATAATACTCAACAGCCTTGCAGGAGAAAAGCCCTCGACACTTATACCCGAGGCACACATAACAAAGGTAAAGGCGCTTATACCGAGACATAGCCTGTCCCCTACAGGCAGATTAAAAAAGCCTGTACGCTTAAGGGGCAGACTGAAGCTTTTTCGGTAAAACCAGGCACTGCAAAGTGCGGCTGCACCTTCAATACCTGCAAGCAGCATTTCAATAAGACCTCCGTCAGCAGCAGCCTGCTCAAGCAGTGCTGCCGAGCCTACAGAAAAAAGAGAAAGCCAACACAGAAAATTGCCCTTTTCAAGCCTGTTTATACGCTTATGCACAAGCAGTCTTACAAGGCTTATAAAGCTAAGGCAAAGCAAATGCCTTACAGTGAGCTCAGCGGTAAAGGATGAGAGATAGCCTGCCACGCTTCCTATGAATGCACCTGCACAGAATTTAAAGGGAACAACCGAAAGAAAGGCTGACGCAAAGGGCGAAAGCTCACCGAGCACATCAACCTTACTAAGGCAGAAGCCTACGGTAGCAGCCGCAACAAACGGCAAAGCCTTGCCGAGCCGTTCTCTTTCAAGCTCCTTAAGCCTTGCATCAAGGTAATTATCCGCCTTCTCTCTTTCTTTAAGCTCGGTCAAAGCAAATCATCCTTTCAAATTTATTCACGGGGGATTATATATCCCGTAACGCGAAAAAATTGACGATTTATGACTGAGCCCATAAATAAAGGGTATTTTTTTATAAAGAAGAGAAATAAAAACGGCATTTTTTCACATTCCGATGCTATCGTAACATTTTTTATTAACTATGTGTAAACTTTATAAAAATATCGTTGATTATTTATTAACCCAGTGATACTATTAAAACATAGAAGACCTATATGTCTTTTTTGTTATAATTTTGATTTTTTCATTTTCATAGTTACCTCATTCAAATTACTGCAAAAGCACCGATGCCGTTACGGTATCGGTGCTTTTGCGTCGTCACGCTTTTTGTCAATAAGTCCAATAAAGGACTCGTCCCTTTGACAAAACAGACAAACTTTCAACACCCTTATTGATAATTGTCAATAACCGATATATAATTAAAGCATCATATGTAAAAGGAGAAAAGCTATGAAATTCAATCCGTTTTTCATGTTCTCACGGGAAGAAAGCGAAACAAAGGTAGCAAACGACAGACTGCTTTCCTATTCAGCAGGTCTTGTCGGTCAGAATATGACCTACAACTTTGTTTCAAACAGACTTTTTGTTTATCTTAACACTATTCTGAAAATCCCCTCAGAAAAAACAGGTATCATCACCGGCGTCAGCACCCTTTGGGACGCTATCAACGACCCCATCGTAGGCGGACTTATTGACCGCAGAAAGCACAAGCCCGGACAGAAGCTTCGTCCCTTCCTTCTGTGGACACCTCTTCTTATCGGCATCTTTGTTATGCTTATGTTCATCGACTTCGGCCTCCCCGAAGGTCAGACTATAGCCTTTGTTCTTGTGCTTTATCTTCTTTTTGACGTTTTCTATTCACTTCAGGATATTTCCATCTGGGGTATTGCCGCAATGTCAAGCCCCGATTCGGCTGAACGAAGACGAGTCATTCAGTGGATTTCAATCGCAGCAGGTCTCGGCGGCACAATCGCAAGCCTCTTCCCCACCTTCAAGGACATTGTTGTTAAAAACAATATTATGTCTGAAAAGACATCATATGTCTACGGTGCTGCTGTATTCGCTCTTGGCGGTATGCTTATCGCAATGCTTGCTTACAGAATGAAGGAAAAGGTTGAGCCAACCGAAGAAGCAGGCAAATCAAGCATCCTTAAGGATATTCTTGACTTAAGACACAATAAGACTCTTATCATTGTCTGCCTTGCAAGAACAGTACAGTGTATCTCCCTTGCACTTCCCTGGGAATATTTCTTTGAAACACAGGGTCTTGCATATAAAATTGGCGGCACCGAAATTTCAGGCGGTACCGCACAGGTTGTTTACGGCGCGATTATGGGTGTTCCCGGCGCATTTGCAATGTTCTTTGCCGTTAAGCTTATCAACAAGCTCGGCGGTAACAAAAAGCTTCTCGTATTCTCCGAGGTTGCTACACTTATCGCACGACTCATCGCCTTCTTTGTAGGTGCAAACGACCGTTTCCTCAACATCGGTGCTCTTGCCGTTGTTATGGCGCTTCTCGGCACTGCACAGATTTTCACAAACATGAAGGATATTGCCCACCGTTCACTTCTTACAAACTCCATCGATGAGGTTGAGCTTAAAACAGGCAAGCGTACCGAGGGTATCGTATTCTCAATGCAGAACTTCGTTTCAAAGCTCACAGGTGCTATCCCCAAGTTTATCCAGGGCTACTTCCTCAAGTGGCTCGGCTTTGACGCTAACGTAAAGGTTGCTCCAAACCAGACCGTTATCAATGCACAGACATCTGCTCGCTTCCTCAAGTACCGTTGGCACCACTTCATCCTCGGTCCTGCTATCGGCTCACTTTTTTACCTTGTTGTTATCCTCTTCCTTGACAACGACGATGCTGAGCATATGGCAGAGGTTGAAAAGGCTCTTAAAGAAAAAAGAGAAGCTGTTTCAGCACAGGCATAAAAAAATATTGATTTTTTGTTAACGTTATGCTAAAATAAACCAAAAGTAATTTACGAAAGGAGAAACAGCTATGACAATCCGTGAAGTAATTGAAATGCTTGTAAAAATCTTCACCTTCCTCGGCACATACCTTGGTGAGTATTTTTCAAAAGGCGAAGAAGCACCCTCAGAAGATGAAGCTGCTACATTCTAATTAAAAATATAACTTAGGAGTATAAAAATGAAAAAGGTTATTTCATTATTACTTACACTTCTTATGGTATTCTCACTTGCAATGCCCACTTTTGCAGTAAGTGAAGAAGACCGGAAGCTTTCCGACACAGAGGTTCAGGCTGCACTTGAGGCTGCTATTGCAGCTATCGTTGACGCTCCCGCTGACGCTGACGTTGTTGTAAGCAAAAGCCTTGCTGAGGATGTTGCAGCAAACGCTGACACACCCAAGGAAATTTCAGGCATGCTTTCAGGCTTTATCTTTGTTGAAAAGGATAAGGTTGAGGACACAGCAGCTTACATTGCTGAAAATTCAAAGTACACCGTAAAGGTTATCGCTGACGGTAAGCAGACCGTTTACTGCAGCATCGACTTTGAAAAGTTCCCCGAAATTTACGACGCACGCGTTTACCTTGCTGCAATTGAAAAGCTTCAGAACAAGTGTGACGAGGTTGCAGCTGCAAACGGTATCGACATTGCAGGCGGCAACTACAGTGCAATGAGCTACAGCCACATCGCAGGTGAGCTTGCTCTTCACATGATTCTTGCTGCACTTTCAAAGGACACTGCTTCATGGAATCCCATTTCAGAATGGATTTATGAGCACGCAGGCGTTGCAGACCTCAACGTTGACGAGGATAGATTCCCCGTTGCTTTCATCACAATGCTCGGTGATGCAGTTGTAGGCTTCATCAACTTTGTTCTTTCAATCATCGGCTAAAAAAATCAACCACAGTAGTTTAACGCTACTGTGGTTTTTTTGCTCTTTTACTACTTACTACTCACCACTTCACCCGAAGGGTGCCCTAACTACTACGCTTTGTGCGCTCCTGTGCAGAATCGTTGAGAATAGTGCAGGATACCCTTTTCTTCACCCCGAAGACGTACACAGGTACTTCGAGAGGGTGAAAAAAGGGTAAGCACAAAGCAAACGGAGGTATAGCTCGACTCTGCACCTCCGTTGTTTACTTATTTGATTGTTTTTTATTTCCTGCTTTGTGCGCTCCTGTGCTGTTATCAACGATTATGCCAAGCGGTTCTGCTCGTCGAGGCTTAAGTGGAAGGCAGGTATAAACTCTTCAACAAAGGCGTCAACCTCGGCAATACCCATTGCCTTTATGGACTGCTCCGTGCTCAGATAAGCCTTATCGAATTCACGGTTACCCGCGTTTTTCTCTTCAATGCATTTTATAAGCGCCGAAATTTTATCTGCCGCCTTAACAAGCCTCCAGAGATATTCGTCACCCTCTGCAGGAAAAAATGCACTTTCGTAATAAGCTCTCATATCATCGGGGAGCATTGAAAGAATTCTTTCGCAGGCCATCTCCTCAACCTTAAGAAATTCGTCTCTCATTTCCTTACTGTGATATTTTACAGGGGTAGGCATATCACCTGTTATAATTTCGGGCATATCGTGGTAAAGCCCTAAAAACGCCGCTCTTTCAGCGTTGAGATTGCCGCCGAAGCGTAGGTTTTTCATAACCGCAAGCGCGTGAGCAATAGCGGCAACGTCATTACTGTGCTGACTTATGTTTTCGTTTGCAGTGTTGCGCATAAGAGCCCAACGGTTAATGTATTTCATTCTTGAATGCATCGCAAAAAAGTTATTTGCCATGTTCGGTCACCTCACAAAAAAACAGAATCCGGAAAAGTAAGCAATTCCGGATTCCGCATTAAATTAAAGAATGTCGCCCTCGAGACCGAGTGTGCAGGAAGCTGCATTGCTTTCATCGGTGTCGATGTGCATAGCGAGTGCATACGAGGGGCTTACTCTTACAATAACGTCACCGAAAATAAGTGAACGGCCGTCAGTTTCAACCTTAACATTAACAATCTGCTTGTCCTGAAGGTCATACTTTGCAGCATCCTCGGGAGTCATGTGAATGTGTCTCTTTGCAATGATAACACCATCCTTAAGCTCTACCTCACCCTTGGGGCCTACAAGCTTACAGCCGCCGCTGCCTTCAAGGTCACCTGATTCACGGATGGGAGCCTTTACGCCGATTGAACGTGCATCACCTGCTGAAAGCTCAACCTGTGTTTCGGGACGAACAGGTCCGAGAATTGAAACGCCGGGGAAGCTGCCCTTTGCGCCGATAACCTGAACTCTTTCCTCGCAAGCGTACTGACCGGGCTGTGAAAGGTCCTTCTTCTTTGTAAGCTCATATCCTTCACCGAAGAGAATATCAAGTACTCTGCGGCTTACGTGTACGTGTCTTGCTGATGTTTCTACTAAAACGGGTTTTGCCATAATTTTTTCCTCCATAAAGAAATTTATATTCAACGTTTTTATTTTACTACATAATGCGGATGAATTCAACCGTACAAAAGAAAATCACCAAAGCTTTTCAGGATAAATTCCGTCGTCAACCTTCTGTCTGACAGCGCTGACAACAAGCTCCCTGTCTTCCTTGTAGGTAACACCGTACCACTTTTCGCCGGTTGAAAGCACCTTTACCTCTGCCTTGTTCTCCTTAAGGATTTCATCAACAACAAAGGGAAGGAAGTATTCACACTTAAGGGGATTTTCCTTAAGACCCTTTTCAAGGAAGGCTGCAAATCTGTTCTCAAGCTCATCCATCATTTCAAGTGAAAAGCCCCAACAGTTCATTGAAACGGTTGTACCGTAGTCAATATCAGTCCAGGTTGCACCGTCATCCTCAGTAAACTGAATTTTATCACCGTTTATTGCAATTTTTGTTCTTTCAACAATATCAGTAAGATAGCCTTCATCATTTGTCTGGCATACACCGCGTGCAACAGTGCCGTTTTCGGTAAGAGTGTTTTCAACCTTGAAGCCAACCATGCAGAAGCCGTACTTATCCCCTGCAGACTTTTCCTTAACAAGCTCATCATGAATAAGTCTGAAGGTTTCCTTTCCGTAATAGTCATCTGCATTGATAACAGCAAAGGGACCGTCAATCATACCCTTACAGGCAAGTACTGCATGGCCTGTACCCCAGGGCTTTATTCTGCCTTCGGGAACACTGAAGCCTTCAGGAAGGTTGTTAATATCCTGGAAAGCGTAGTCAACCTCAATTTTACCGTCAAATCTGCCGTCAGTAATTTTTTTGAAGTCCTCTTCAATTTCATGCTTGATTACAAAAATAACTCTGTCAAAGCCTGCCTCAGCAGCGTCATAAACAGAATAGTCAAGAATAATTTCACCGTTGGGACCTACGGGGTCAATCTGCTTGAGTCCGCCGTATCTGCTGCCCATACCGGCTGCCATTACAACAAGTGTTGTCTTCTTCATTTATATAACCTCCGGATAGTTTTTTTATTATTTTACCACTATTATACAAAAAAGGCAATATGTTTTTAAACACACAGTTGCTTTTAATCTGAATGAGAATTAAAAACGCCGTTCACACCTTGACATGCTATTATTTTAATGATATTATTATACTGTAAATAAAGCAAAGGAGCTGTAACTATGGAAAAAGGCATGCAGGAAGTTCTCGATATTATCCAGATGGTTTTTGACACCATCAAAAAATACATTCTTCTCCTCCTCGGCAGAGGCGATGAAATCGAAGGCGAAAAGCCCGAGCTTTAATAAAGCAAAAGGAAGCTGTAAAACACAGCTTCTTTTTTTATTTACTCTTGCTATAATCTTTAATTCCTACCTCCTCAAGCCGGCAAGGCTCTTACTTTTGCCGTTTGTGGCAAAAGGAAGCTGTAAAACACAGCTTCTTTTTTTATTTACTCTTGCTATAATCTTTAATTC
>JBGVGP010000059.1:0-11871 GCA_045121735.1 Acutalibacteraceae bacterium | reverse complement strand
TTTCACCCAAGGATGCAACAGTTAAAACCGTCAAGTGGTCATCAGACAATAATGACGTTGCAACCGTTGATAAAAACGGTAAGGTTACCGCAAAGGGCGCAGGCTATGCAACTATTACCGCAAAATCCTCTGACGGAGAATGCAAGGCTACAGCAAGTGTGCTTGTAATTCAGCCTATAAAGAGCATGTCTCTCAATAAAAAGTCAGCATATCTTGATGTAGGCGAAAAGCTTACTCTTAAGCCGGTGTTCAAGCCTGCTGATGCAACTGTTAAGCCCGTTACCTGGAAATCCAGCGATAAGAGTGTGGCAACAGTTTCCTCAAAGGGTGTTGTAAAGGGCAAAAAGCTCGGTACTGCAACCATTACCTGTACCACAAATGACGGCAAAAAGGTTGCTACCTGTAAAATCAGCGTTGTAAAGCGCGTAACAGGTATATCCTTGAGCCATTCAAGTGAAATTCTTTACTTCGGCGATACACTCAAGCTTAAGACTACAGTATATCCTGCTGACGCAACAGTAAAGACCGTTACCTATAAGTCATCAAATACCAAGGTTGTAAAGGTAAGTGCAAAGGGTGTTGTAACTCCCCTTAGCCTCGGTACTGCAAAAATTACCGTAACCTCAAAGGACGGCTCCTTCTCAAAGGTTTGTAAGATTACCGTAAAGAAGGCTCCCGAAAAAATCAAGGCAAGTGTTTCCTCGGTAACTCTCAAGGTAGGCGGAAGCGAAACAATCAAGTACACGGTTACACCTGCTGATGCAACAAACAAAAAGGCTACCTTCACCTCAAGTGATACAAGCGTTGTAAAGGTTAGCTCAAAGGGCAAGCTTACAGCCGTATCAAAGGGTAAGGCTACAATTACTCTCAAGACGGAAAATGGCCTTAAGGCAAAGGTAAAGGTTACCGTTAAGCAGCAGGTAACAAGCGTTGAGGTTGATCCTACAGCAACAGTTTATACAGGTAAGACCCTCAAGCTTTACGCAAGCGCTCTTCCCAAGGCGGCAGAAAACAAGAGCCTCAAGTGGAGCTCCTCCGATACATCCGTTGTAAAGGTTACCTCAAAGGGTGTTATCACAGGTATGAGGGCAGGTTCTGCTACAATTACAGTCAGAAGTGCCGAAAACTCAAAGCTTAAGGCAACCTGTAAGGTTACCGTTAAGCAGCACGTAACCTCACTTAAGTTTAACGAAAAGGAGATCTTCGTGACCAAGGGTGCACAGGCAGAGCTTAAGTATACTCTCAATCCCGCTGATGCAACCAATAAGAAGGTTACCTTCAAATCCTCAGATTCAAAGATAGCTTCCGTAACAAGCGACGGACGTATCACAGGTATAAAGAGCGGTACGGCAAAGATTACAATTACCGCAGACGATAATAAGGGAATTACTGCAGTATGTTATGTTACGGTAGGTGAGCCTGCCTCAGGTGTAAGCCTTGCCGAAAAGCAGAAGACCGTATTCGCAGGCAGCAAGCTTACTATTCAGGCAACAGTTTCTCCCTCCGATGCTTATAACAAGAATGTAAGATGGTCCTCAGATAATGCTGTTGTAGCTTCCGTTGACTCAAAGGGTGTTATAACTGCTATTAAGTCAGGTAAGGCAACCATTACTGCAACAACCGTTGACGGCGGCTTCAAGGCAAGCTGTGTGCTTACCGTTTTACAGAGAGCAACCTCTGTGGTAACAGATAAATCTGCCGTTAAGGTTCTGCGCGGTGAAACCTATCAGCTTAACGCTACAGTTCTTCCCGAGGACTGCTATGATAAGTCATACGAATGGACAAGCAACAATCCTGAAATTGCTACCGTTACTGCCGAAGGCTTTGTAACAGCCGTAGCGCCCGGTGTTGCAGAGCTTGTATGTAAGAGCCTTGAAAGCGGCGTTTACACAACCGTTGCGTTCACCGTTCACGAGCCCGTGACCGACTTTGCAGTTGAGGAGGATGAGGTTACACTTTACTCTCCCTTGACAAAGCAGCTTACAACCACATTCCTTCCCCTTAATGCAAGTGACAAATCTGTTACCTGGACCTCATCAGACGAGAATGTTGTAAAGGTATCAGCAGACGGTGTTGTTACTGCCGTAGGTAAGGGTGAAGCAGTTGTTACAGCAATGAGCAACGATTCAGGCATAACAGATACCTGCCGCTTCATAATATTCACAGGTGTTGAAGATATTATCACCGAAAAGGATGCCTACTCACTTTATGAGACAACAAGCCTTAAGGTTGAGTATAAGCTTAATCCCGAGGTTGTTGACGACCCGAGAATAACCTTCACAAGCAGTGACGAAAGCATCTTCACAGTTACCGATGACGGCGTGATTACAGGTCTCGTACCCGGTGAAGCAACACTTACAATTGCTTCTGTACAGAATCCTGATGTTACGAAGCTTATCCCCATAAGCGTTACAAGAGCGGTAACAGGTCTTGAAATAAGTGACAGCGAAAAGCTTATCTATGCAGGCACCGGCTACGTAATTTCTGCAACAGTTAGCCCTGCCGATGCAACCGATAAGACTGTTATCTGGACCTCCTCCGATGAAAAGGTTGCAACAGTTGATGCTGACGGTAAGGTGACCGCAGTATCAAGAGGCTTTGCCGAAATTACTGCAACCACCAGAGACGGCGGCTTTGTTCAGAGGTGCAGCATTGAGGTAGTTCAGCTTCCCGAAGAGGTAGCTGCTGCCGACTCGGCAATTGCTTATATGGGCAGCACTCTTGCGCTCGACGTAAAGGTTCTTCCCGAGAATACAAACGATAAGACTCTTACATGGAGCAGCTCCGATGATACTGTTGCAACAGTTGACAGCAACGGCGTTGTGACTCCTGTAAATACAGGCAGCTGCTACATCACGGCAGCCTCAATTGTTGACGGAGTTGAAAAGAAGATTGCTCTTACCGTTATCAAGCTTTCAGAGTCAATTACTATAAAGAGCCGTGTTGCTGACCTGTTCCCCGGACAGAGACTCAGAATTCTTACTCAGGTGCTTCCCGAAACAACAACCGATAAATCTGTTGAGTGGATAAGCTCTGATGAAAAGATTGCAACAGTTGACGGTAACGGCATTGTTACCGCACACAAGCCGGGTAGAGTAACACTTACAGTAAGAAGCCTTGATGCAGCAAAGACGGAAAATTCTGTTATCCTTAATGTCGTTACCGAAATTACAGGCGTAAGCCTTTCCGTTGCAACAAAGACCCTTGAGCTTTCAGACAGCTTCAAGCTTACAGCAACAGTTGAGCCTGTAATGGCATATGATAAAACCGTAACCTACAAAACCTCTGACAGTACTGTCGCTTCGGTTGACTCCGAGGGTAACGTTACAGCACTTAAAACAGGTAAGGCTGTAATTACAGCAACAACTGCTGACGGTAGGTTCAGCGCAAAGACGACGGTAACGGTTATAAAATCAGCCGAGGATATACAGCTTCACAGAACGGAGTTCAGCCTCAGCAAGGGCTCAAAGCTTAAGGTCGATTATGCGGTTCTGCCGGCAGGTACAACCCAGACTGACGTTACCTGGTCAAGCTCCGACAGCAAGATAGCAACGGTTGATGCAAACGGTATCGTCACGGGCGTAGCCAAGGGTACGGTAACAGTTACCCTTACAGTAACAGGCACAAGCATTAAAAAGACAGTTACTGTAACAGTAAAATAAAAAATGACAGAGGTCTTCAGAAGACTTCTGTCATTTTGGAATTCATTATATATTATTGAAAAGAGGATGAATGCAGTGAGTGAAAAATATCTTATTGTCGGTGCAGGCAGAAGCGGTATATGTTCAGCTCAGCTTCTTGAAGCTAAGGGGAAGGATTATGTGATTTTTGACGGAAACGGGCAGCTTGATAAAAGTGCAGTGCTTGAAAAAATCGGTACTGACAGGGATGTGGAATTTATACTCGGTGAGGCAACAGAGACTCAGCTTGAGGGCATATCAATCTGCGTTGCATCTCCCGGTGTTTCTCTCGAAACAGATATAATGAAAAAGGTAATAAGCGCCGGTATTCCCGTGTGGAGTGAAATAGAGCTTGCTTATATTTACGATAAGGGAGAGGTTATAGGTATCACCGGCACAAACGGTAAAACGACCACGACCTCACTTACCTATGAAATTGTTAAGGCTTATAACAAAAACACGCTTCTTGTAGGTAATATTGAAATTCCTTATACAGGCAGAGTAGGTGACAGTGTTGAGGGCGGTGCAACCGTTGCCGAGATAAGCTCCTTCCAGCTTGAAACAATGCTCACCTTCAAGCCTAGGGTAAGCGCAATACTTAATATTACTCCCGATCATCTTGACAGACACAAGACAATGGAAAACTATGGCGAGGTTAAAAAGAGTATTGCCAAAAATCAGACTAAGGACGATTTTTGTGTGCTCAACTATGATGACGCCGTGCTTCGTGAATTCGGGAAAGAATGCAGTGCCAATGTAATTTTCTTCTCTTCACAGCAAAAGCTTGAAAATGGCATTTATTACAGCGATAACAGCATATATATTGCAAAGGACGGAGTAAGCGAGAGGTTTATTTCTACCGATGAGGTGAAGCTTGTAGGTGTGCATAATTTTGAAAACATTATGGCAGCCACGGCTATAACAATGAGCTTCGGTGTACCTCTTGATATTATTAAAGAAACGGTTAAGAATTTTGTTGCTGTAGAGCACAGAATTGAATATGTTGAGACCGTTGACGGTGTAAAATATTACAACGATTCAAAGGGTACAAACACCGACGCCGCCATAAAGGCAATTGATGCAATGCCCTCCACCACCGTGCTTATTGCAGGCGGTTACGATAAAAAGAGTGAATACGATGAGTGGGTAAGCCGCTTCCCCGGTAAGGTGCGCAAGCTTGTGCTTATCGGTCAGACAAAGGAAAATATAGCTGACGCCTGCGAGAAAATCGGCTTTAAGGATTATGTATTTGCCGAAGACCTTGCCGAAGCGGTAGCAATATGTAAGAAAGAGGCACAGCCGGGTGACTGCTGTCTTCTTTCCCCTGCATGTGCAAGCTGGGGCATGTTCAAAAATTATCAGCAGCGCGGCGATATGTTCAAGTCTCTTGTGAGAAACGGAAAATAAACAAAAAACACGGCAGAGGTTAGCCGAGTGTTCGTAAGGACACTCGGCAGTTTTATTCGCCTTTGCGGCGAGTGATATTGCTTCGCAGTTATATTATGCTTCGCATAGTTTTATTGTCCTTCGGACAGCTTCAGGCGAATAAAATAACACTGAAGCCATAAGGCTTCAATAACACTTTTGATTTATCAAAAATATCACTGCAAATTTTAATTTGCAATATAACTTATACACACCGAAGAAAATATTTTCAGACGGCATTATTCCGTTCAAAGCCTATAACCCACTATGACACTTTCAAGCCGAAAGTGTCACTTTTTTATACAAAAAAATCGGGAGAACTTCATTACAAAGTGTATCCCGATAATTTTTAACTGTCCTTAGCAGCCCCGCTCATTTTTCTGCCGTGTTTCTTATATTATAGTATACCTTACATTATAATTTGAGCTTGTGTTGAATAATTAATTGAATATATCTGTAAATTCCTTAACTTAAATCATTGACTAAAAATAAATTATATGATATCTTTATTAAGAATGATTAAGAACTCTTAATCAATATTAATATTACGGAGGTAATTAAAATGAAAAAAATGATGAAAAAATCACTTGCAGCTTTACTTGCTCTTATGATGCTTTCATGCTCCTTCTCCTGCCTTGCAGCAGTAGAGCTTAACCGGGAAGCTGTAGATGCACACTACGGTCAGTACAAAAACTATGTTCTTCTCGGCGACAGCGTAGCAAGCGGCTACCGTGATGAAATGAGTGACGATGATGCAGCTTATAATGAGCTTCACAACGACTCAACCTATTACAGATACACCGGCTCCTATGCTGATGTTCTTGCAAACGCTATTATTGCAGATAAGAGCATGACTGCTCTTGCAGGCCCCGGCTTCAGAACAATTGAAATGCGTTATATGCTTGAGGATGATTATGCAGCAAGCTGTACAGATGAATATCTTTTCCATCCCAGCCACCTTTACATTTACAGCAATCAGATTTGTGAGTGCCACGGTGAAAAAATGAATCCCGGCTCAGAGCATTTCAGAGCTCTCTTCAAAAAGTCAATTGCAGAAGCTGACCTTATCACACTCGGTATCGGCGGTAACGACTGGGGTGCATACCTTGGTTGGGTAATTACAGACATTCTTGAAGCTGAAAATGTAGCTGACGAATATATCCAGTTGGCACAGAATATCATCAATGAAGGCAACGTGGATATGGCTACTGTTGAGAAGCTTGTTGAGGTTGCTCACCTTGCAGGTGCCCTTCCCACTCTTGTACAGCAGCTTCCCCAGATTCTTAACTACGGTCTTAGCAACTTCTATGCAAACTGGGATTATATGATTCAGGATATCTACGACCTTAATCCTGATGTAACACTTATGGTTGTAGGCATGAGCGATAACAGCCTTAAGGGTAAGTACTATGATTACAACGGCGTTGAAGGCGCACCTGTAGCAGCTGATGAAATTCCTGAGGCATTACAGCCTGTAATCAATACAATTATCGATTTCATTATGACAATCGGTAATAAGCCTATGATTGACGGTGCAGAGACCTTCGGTTATACATATGTTGATACTGACGGTGCAACCTACGTTGAAAGCCATCCCGACGCTGACGGTCACGTTTATATCGCAAACAAAATCATCGAGGCTCTTCCCGATAACAGCATTTACGGCAAGTATGAGGATGTTAAACCCGGTAGCAAGTACTACAGTGCTATTGAATACGTGCTTAAGAACGGCATTATGATCGGTACCTCAGAAACAACCTTCAGCCCCGACGATGCACTTACAGCAGGTCAGCTTGCTGATGCACTTTTTGCAATCGCAGGCAAAGATAATTCAATCAACATCCCCACAAAGGTTAACGTTGCAAGCTTTGCTATTGCTATGCTTTCAGCAGGCACAACCAACGGTATTACAGGCTTTGTTAAGGGTGTTTCACTCTTCTTCAAGATTATTGTGAACAGCGGCTTCAATGTTACTGCAACAGTAACAAGAGGTCAGGCTGCAAATTACTTCAAGGCTTTATGCGAATAATCTTACATGCTTATTATCCGGGTACATCTTATGTGCCCGGATTTTTTATATGCCGCAGCTGAGGGTCAGTAATGTTGACAGTGATAATATAAATTAACACAAAACAAAAAGACGGTGAAGGCTGCACCGTCTTTATTTCTTGTTCTTTTCCCTTTACTTGTTGTCGGTTTTGTGTTATTCTGTAAATCACAAAGAAAACTGTCTGCAAGGAGGATAAGTATGAGGCTTGAATCTTCACTGAAGCTTTCATCTCCCGATACCGATATCGTAAGATGCTTCAATGCCGCACTGCACAACGCAGTAAAAATCAACACCGTACGCTGCAGATATAAGAAATATAACAAAACAGGATTGTTAGAGTGCCCATATATGCTCCGTGCCGGAAAGGATTACAATACTCCCTAGACGCGTGATGCTTCAATTAATACCTGGCAGGCAATGAATTTTATAAAGCCCGAGGTCTCCCGTACCACTCTGCTTGCGGTCTGCGACCTGAACGAAGAGGGTCAGCCAATAATTCAACCCGATGTGCAGACCTGGGATCAAATAGTGTGGGCTGTCGGTGCATATAATTACTATCTTGTTACAGGCGATGAAGAGTTTATCAGAGCTGCGCACGGCATAATCGGCAGAGCGCTTGATACTCACCGCAAAAATCGCTTCAACGAAAGCTTCGGACTGTTTGTGGGTGGCTCATTCTTCAACGACGGCATTGCAGGCTATCCCTTGCGTTGTCATCAGCAGGGCAACAAGGACTCATTTGCGCCCTCTCATCCGACAGTGGAAGCTATAATGTGCCTGAGCACCAACTGCCTTTACTGCGAGGCATACCGTGTTTATGCGGAGATTTCACAGCTTTTCGGCCTTGATGAAGAATCAGCACGGGCGCGCGAAAATCACAATGCGCTTAAGATACAAATCAACAACCGATTCTGGAGCGATGAGCTGTGCCGTTACAGATACATTATTTTCCCTGACGGCAGCACAGACGATTCACAGGAATTGAGCGGACACGCCTTTTCGGTGCTTTTCGGCATCTGTCCCGAGGAAAAGAGACAGACCGTTTTTGAAAATCTCACTGCTTCTGACAGCGGTACTGTATCAATCTGGCCTCCCTTTGAGGGTCTTTTCAGCGACAGCAGGCCGGGGCGACACAACAATGTGATATGGCCCTTCCTCAACGGAATGATAATTGAAGCGGCAGGTAAAAGCGGTATTGAAAGCTTTGTTACCGAAGAGCTAAGAAAAATAACCGAGCTTTTCAGAATGAGCAACTTCAGACTTTTCGAGATTTACTCCCCGTACACAAAAAAAGCCTGCGGCGGTTGGCAGTGCGGCAAGGAATGGGATTCCTGCCGACATCAGACCTGGACGGCCACCTGCTATATAGGGGCGATTATTTTCGGTGTTTTCGGTATAAGACCCGAGGCGAAAGGTCTTAGCTTTGCCCCGTGTGTGCCCGAAAGCATGAAAGCTTCGCAGCTTTGCGGACTTAAAATCAGAGGGCAGGAGTTTTCGGTTAAGCTAAGCGGCTGTGGCAGCAGAATTGAAAAGTTTCTTCTCGACGGAAAAGAGAGTGAGTCGTTTGTGCCGTGGGACAATAAGCCCCACAGGGTTGAGATTATATTGGGATAAACAGGCTGTTTACATACAGAAGCTCACACCGTATTCAACATATAGAAAAGTAGCACAAAAAGATACCGACACCTTAAGGGTGGTGTTGCTAAGGACAGAAACAAATATCCACACAGTTGGGAGACACTTTTTATAAGGTGTCTCACATTTTTTGATAAAAAACAGACACTTTCGTACTGAAAGTGTCATAGTGGGTTATATACTTTGAGTAAGTTTTGCAGAAAAACAAATTTTTCGGTTTGTATGAGTGATATTGCAAATTAAAATTTGCAGTGATATTTTTGATGAATCAAAAGTGTTATTGAAGCCTTACGGCTTCAGTGTTATTTTATTCGGATAAAACTGTCCGAAGGACAATAACACAATGCGTAGCATTATATAACTGCGAAGCAATATCACTCGCCCTATGGCGAATAAAACTGCGTGAGTGTCCTTTGGACACCCATGCTAAAGGGTACCGTTATTTTTTGAAAGATACTACTATGTATAATACAAATTTCACTACAGTTTTTTACTGCAACGCAAAATGGATGAACGTTGCAGTAAATCTTATTGGATATAAAACTATTATTTACTGTGAATGAAATTTAAATTAAAAGTGCTTTTTATACAAAAATACATAATGACACAATCTTGTGAAATATTCACTTTTTGTTAATAAATTAAAAAATATTAAGAGATTTATTGAATCAATACTTTTCTTGTGATAAAATAAAAAAATCTCTGTTTGCTATACACAATTGGATTTTTACAGATGAAAGATTTACGGTTGTTGAAAAGCAAGCATGTCAATAAACGGCGGATTAATAACCCGTCGAAAATACAGGAGTGTATAACTATGTCAAAAATCAGAAGAAAAGCTTCGATAGAAAAGCCCTGGCTTCAGTATTATCCCGAATCATTAAGAAATTTTGTACCGTCAGAGGATACCCTTACAGATTTTATTCTTAAGCATAACGGTCAGCCTCATAAAGAAATTATTGAGTATTACGGCAGACGCTTTACTCTCAATGAAGTTTTCGTTCAGGCAGATAAGGTAGCAAAGGGTTTTGTAGCTCTCGGTGTAAAGGAAAACGACAGAATTGTTGTTTTCCTTCGTGCAGTCCCCGAATTTATCTTTGTGCTTCTTGCTGCGGAAAAAATCGGTGCGGCAATTCTTTGTCATGACGGTGAGCCTGAAGAAAAGGCAGCTGCTATTGCTGATGCAAATGCAAAGGTTGCTGTTTGCTTTGACTTTGTTTCAGAAAGCGAAGAAAAGATATTTTATGAAAACTCAGATCTTGAAAGGCTTGTGCTTGTTTCACCCTACACTTATGCTGAAAAATCAGAAATTCCCGACTACGTTGAAAAGAGCATCAGCGCTCTTTATACAGAAAGATCAGCCTGTGCCACGGGTAGTATGACCTGGGCGGAATTCATCGCAAAGGGCGAGAGCGTAACAGAAGAAATTGTAGCTGCTAAAAATCCCGACAGACCCCTTTACTGCTCATATACCAGTGGCTCAACAGGTCCTTCGAAGCAGGTTCTTCACTCTGCACGTACAATGAATGGTGTGTTGGGTCAGCTTGTTATTCCCGGTGGAACAGGCTTTACCCTTAGAGTGCTTCATACACTTTTACCGCCGGCACTTGTTGCTATTGTAAACTCAATTCTTCTTTATAATATTGCATCAGGCAATTATCTTATACTCAGTGCATTCTGTGATGCTGATGATATTGACCTTGAATTTATGCGCTGTAAGCCCAATCAGATGATTGCCGTTCCTATGATGGCAGAAATTCTTATGAACAGTAAAAGAATTCCCGAAGATTATCCTATGAACGATCTTTTCGTTATTGGTGGCGGTGCTGACCCCGTACATAATAAGTGGCTTGAAAACATACAGGCTTACCTCAAAAAGCACGGCTCACCGGCTGTGTTCTCAATGTGCTACGGACTCAGTGAGGCAGGCTCAACTGTTGCTAATCCTCATCCCAATCAGGATTTCAGAAACTGCGGCGGTGGTGTGCCTATGAGAGGCACTACAATTTCTGTATTTGAGCCCGGTACACAGAACGAGCTTGACTACGGTCAGGTAGGTGAAATCTGCACATCAGGCCCTTCAAATATGATAGGCTATGGTACTGCCGAGGATACAGCAAAGACCTTGCAGCGTCACGCTGACGGCAAGGTATGGGTGCACACAGGTGACTACGGTTGTATGAATGAGAGCGGGGAGCTTTTTGTGTACAGCAGAGGTCTTAACAAGCGCTTTGGCGGTGGATATCTTTATACAACAATTATGGAAAATAAGGTTGTTGATATTGAGGGAATCAAGGACTGCTTCTTTGTTATCACTTCCGATAAAGAACACGAAGGTTGCTTTGTGCCTTATCTTTATGTTGTACTTGAAAGCGGTGTTGAGCTTAAGGATGTTGAAGCAACAATCCGTGCAAGGCTTGAAGCTTATGAACAGCCCGTAGAAATTTTTGTAACAGAGAAGAGAGAATATTTCCACTTCAAGACAAACCGCAGAATTCTTGCTGCAAAGCTTTTGAAGGGTCAGCACTGATTTTATCTTTGAGTACCGCCGTGAGCGGTAACCAAAATATGATCTTAATGTACTTTTCGGCAAAATTGAAAAGTCACTTACAATATGGTCAAAAAATCCCAAAATTATAGTTGGCGAAATATTAAACAAGACAGAAGTCGACCGTGAAGAAAAAGAAAGAAAAACCCAAACGCCAACCTTTTAACGATACCCCTATAATTTAACGATTACTAACCCACAACTAACCACAATTTCACATCCATCCACATAAAAACAGCGTTGCAGCAGGTACACTCCATACCAATACTGCAACGCTAATTTTTATAATCCCTTATAACACAAGGGCAAACCGCTATAAATTAACAATACCCTTGCTGACACTATTGTATCAACAAGGGTACTAGATTTGGCGTCGGAGCAAGGGATGTGTCTGCTTCGCATCCACCGCCCTCGGCGACCGTTGCTTCGCAACAGTACCCGCCTCACGCTTCGTCGCTAAAAACAGTTCACCGAACTGTTTTCTTTACGCTCCTCACCCTCTCAGGGTTCGAATCCCTTCCTTTTAAACTTAA
>JBGVGP010000058.1:0-1848 GCA_045121735.1 Acutalibacteraceae bacterium | reverse complement strand
AGCACTCAAAAATAACGCCGTATACTCTGCTTATTACGGATAATAACCAAGGCTTTTAAAATCAGTACACCGTCGGGGAAAAGCTTCCCCGACGGTGTTTTTTGTATAAAAAAAGAGGTTGAATTTTTCTTTCAACCTCTTTTATATGTTTGGTTATTTGCTTAAATATTCATCAATAGCGCTTGCTGCAGTTTTACCTGCACCCATCGCAGAGATAACTGTAGCGGCACCTGTAACTGCGTCTCCGCCGGCGTAAACGGCAGCTCGTGATGTAAGACCGTCTTCGTTCACGATAATACCGCCCCTCTCATTTACCTCAAGTCCATCAGTGGTTGATTTTATGAGGGGATTGGGCGATGTGCCGATTGACATAATTACAGTGTCAACTTCAATTTCATATTCACTGCCCTTGATTTCTACAGGTCGACGGCGTCCTCTTGCATCAGGCTCGCCGAGCTCCATTTTTATAAGACGCATACCGTTTACAAAGCCGTTTTTGGGGTCTCTGGGGTCGTCAGCATTGCGGTAGCCTGTAATTTCAACGGGACTGCGTAAAAGGGCAAATTCTATTCCTTCTTCAATAGCGTGCTCAACCTCCTCGTGTCTTGCAGGAAGCTCGTCCATTGAACGGCGGTATACAATATATACCTTTTCAGCGCCGAGACGAAGTGCTGTTCTTGCAGCGTCCATAGCAACATTACCGCCACCCACAACGGCAACTCTGCCGTTTTTCATTATGGGAGTAGTAGGATTGTCAAGGTAAGCCTTCATAAGGTTACTTCTTGTAAGAAATTCATTTGCTGAATATACACCCTTAAGGCTTTCACCGGGGATTCCCATAAAGTTGGGGAGGCCTGCACCCGAGCCGATGAAAACAGCCTCATAGCCCATATCAAAGATTTCATCAACAGTGAGGGTTTTACCGATAACTACATTGGTTTCAATTTTTACACCAAGCTTTTTAAGTGTGTCAACCTCTTTTGCAACAATAGTCTTCGGTAAACGGAATTCGGGGATGCCGTAAACAAGAACACCGCCGGGAATATGAAGTGCTTCAAAAACAGTCACATTATATCCTCTTTTTGCAAGGTCACCTGCACAGGTAAGACCGGAGGGGCCTGAACCGATTACGGCAACCTTATGTCCGTTTGACGGCGGGGGAGTAGGCTCATTACCGCAATTAGTATTGTGATAATCGGCAACAAAACGCTCAAGTCTGCCGATACCTACAGATTCACCCTTTATTGCGCGTACACATTTTGATTCGCACTGCTTTTCCTGTGGGCATACTCTGCCGCATACAGCAGGAAGAGAGGATGACTGTGAAATAACGTCATAGGCTTTTTCAAATTCGCCGTTTTTGATTTCTGCAATAAAAGCAGGTATATTGATTTTTACGGGGCAAGCATTGACACAGGGGGAGTTCTTACAGCCAAGGCAACGCATTGCTTCGTCAATAGCGACCTGCTCAGAATAACCGAGAGCAACCTCATCAAAGTTATGTGCACGGATTTCAGGCTTCTGTGCAGGCATTGGGTTTCGGTTTAGTGACATATTAGCCTTTGCCATATCAGTCTACCTCCTTTTTATAGAGGTTGCAGGTTGCTTCATATGCGTGACGTTCAAAGTCATTATACATCCTGCTTCTTGACATTGCTTCGTCAAAATCTACTTCATAACCGTTGAAATCGGGACCGTCAACGCATGCAAACCTTGTAACTCTTTTGCCGTCAACGTTGAGGGTAAGTCTGCATCCGCCACACATACCTGTTCCGTCAATCATAACAGGGTTCATAGATACAGTGACAGGAATGCCGTAGGGCCTAACAGCTTCGGTTACAAATTTCA
>JBGVGP010000057.1:0-3655 GCA_045121735.1 Acutalibacteraceae bacterium | reverse complement strand
CGATAAGGTGCGTATTCCCGCATATATCGTTATTATCGCTTCCTTCGTTACAATAGTACAGATGGTTGTAAAGGCCTTCGTGCCCGCTCTTGACTCGGCGCTTGGCGTTTATCTTCCTCTTATTGTTGTTAACTGTATCATCCTCGGCAGAGCTGAGGCTTATGCAAGCAAAAACTCTGTTCTTGCTTCTGCAATTGACGGCGTTGGTATGGGTATCGGCTTTACTGCAGCTCTCTTCCTTATGGCTACAATCCGTGAGGTATTCGGCGCAGGTACATTCATGGTAGGCATCAACGACCTTCTTTCAGTTTTCGGTGATGTTTCCTTCAACGGCTTCAGCGTGCCCTTCCTTAATGAGAATCCCATGCTCGTATTTATTCTTCCTCCCGGCGGCTTCTTCGTTTTCGGTATTCTTATGGCTTGTGCAAACAAGCTTGCTGAAAGCAAGGGTAAGCCCAGAGCAGAGCTTCGTGGCTGTGAGGCCTGTCCCATGGCACAGACCTGCTCACTTAATAAAAAAGAAAAAGAGGAGGTAGCAGCTAATGGCTAAGGAATTTGCAGCTATATTTTTAACAGCTATTCTTACACAGAACTTTGTTCTTGCAAAGTTCCTGGGTATTTGTCCCTTCCTCGGCGTTTCCAAAAAGCTCAACACAGCAGTAGGTATGAGTGCAGCAGTTATCTTCGTTATGGGTCTTGCAACAGCAGTTTGCTTCCCCATCAACAAGTTCCTTCTTGAGAAAAACGGTCTTGAATATCTTCAGACAATCGTTTTCATTCTTGTTATTGCTGCTCTTGTTCAGCTTGTTGAAATCATTCTTAAAAAGTACATTCCTGCGCTTTACAGTGCGCTCGGTATTTATCTTCCCCTTATTACAACAAACTGCGCTGTTCTCGGTGTTGTTATCCTTAACATTGATGAGGGCTACAACTTTGCACAGTCAATGTTCAACTCAATCGGTGCAGGCTTCGGCTTTATGCTTGCAATGGTTATGTTTGCAGGTGTAAGAAGCAGACTTGAATCCTGCGATATTCCTAAGTTTATGCAGGGTCTTCCCATCACACTTGTAGCAGCTTCACTCGTTGCCGTTTCCTTCCTTGGATTTACAGGCATTGTTGAAAACATTTTCGGTTAAGGAGGTAGCGTAATGAATGAGATTTTAATTCCCGTACTTATTGTTGCGGCAATCGGTCTTATTGCCGGTCTCGGTCTTGCAATTGCTTCTGCAGTTTTTGCTGTGCCCGTAGACGAAAAGGCTGAAAAGGTACGTGCCTGCTTACCCGGTGCTAACTGCGGTGCCTGCGGCTATACAGGCTGTGACGGCTATGCAGATGCCCTTGCAAAGGGTGAAACCGAGGAATGTAACCTCTGTATCCCCGGCGGTAACGGTACTGCAAAGGAAATTGCTGACATTATGGGCCTTGCAGCAGGTGAAATCGTTCCCTCTGTTGCTGCGGTTATGTGTCAGGGTAACTGTCAGAATGTTGAAGAAAAGCTTGAATATAACGGTGTACGCTCCTGTAAAATTGCAACTCAGCTTTTCGGCGGCCCCAAAAACTGTGTTCACGGCTGTATCGGCTTCGGTGACTGTGTAGAGGTTTGCCCCTATGAGGCAATATTTATCTGTGACGGTGTTGCACGTATCAATCCTGATAAGTGCCGTGCATGTAAGATGTGTATAAAGACCTGCCCCAGAAGCCTTATTGACCTGTTCCCCCTTGATACAACAAAGGCTGCCGTGCTCTGTAAGAATCACGACAAGGGCGCACAGACAAGAAAGCAGTGTAAAGCAGGCTGTATCGGTTGTATGAAGTGTGTAAAGGCCTGTCCGGCAGAGGCAGTAACCGTTGAAAACTTCTGCGCAAAGGTAGACTATGATAAGTGCACAGGCTGCGGTCAGTGTCACGAGGTCTGTCCCGTAGGCTGTATTGATACATTTACAGTTAAAAAGCACTTTTAATTCAAATATTTTCCGTCGGAATGCTTTTGCTCCGACGGATTTTTCTTTGCGTTTTATGAGTTTGTGTCAAGGCTTTTTTGCTTAAAAGATATATCCTCTTAATACAGACTGAAAAATGCGATTTTGTTATACCCAAAAGGCAAAAATCACTTGACTTTTTTGCGATTTTATTGTACCTTTATATAGTAAATAACTGTCGCTGTTTATTCTGCGGCAAGCTATTATTTGACAGTGAATCAAATACAAAATTTTGAAAGGGGTTTATCAAACCATGAAACAGGAAACAAAGCTTGTTGCCATTATTCTCGTAGCCCTTATCGTATTCCTCAGCGGCTTCGGTCTTGGCGCAACAAAGGGCATCAACATCAAAATTGAAGGTGCAGCTGTACAGGCAGGTGCTCAGGCAGCTCCCGAAACAACAACAGCAGCTCCTCAGACAACAACAGCAGCTCCCCAGACAACTACAGCAGCTCCCGAAACAACAACAGCAGCACCCGCAGGCGACTCAACAACAGCAGCTCCTGCAGGTGACACAACAACTGCAGCACCCGCAGGCAATGCATCAGTTCCTTCAACAAAGGCTGAAATCGCAGCTGCCTACAACAAGGCTATCAACGACCTCAGAGCTTACCAGGGTAAGGTAACACTCAAGAAGCACGACATCATCCAGGTTGGTCTTGCAGACGGCCCCGCTGCTTCAATCCTTAATCCCGTTATCGAAAAGCTTACAGCTACAGAGCCTCACGAATGGACATTCGAAAACGGCGTTGACGTTGCTGACCCTAACAGAAAGCTCGTTGAAAAGATTATTCCCTACAACAGAGACGCTAATGTTCAGGAAGCAGGTCTTGTATCAGCTTCAGCTACAGCAAACGCTGACGGCGGCTACACAATGGTAATGACCTTCATCGCTGAAGAATCAAACTTCGACGGCACACAGAATACATCAGTGCCCACACATCATATGGGCGCAATGGATCCTCTCGATCTCGGTTCACTCGACCTTGGCGATGCTATCAAGATTACAGAAGCAAACCTCCGTTATCCCGGTGCTACAATTACTGCAACCGTTGACGGTCAGGGCAGAATTGTAAAGGTAGAGCAGAAGCTTCCCATGGAAGGTACAGGTAAGGGTAAGGCAGCAGTTATCTCTGTTACTCTTGAGCTTACAGGTACAATGGACGGTACATACGAGTTCATCTACGCTTAAGTCTATAATTTAACTACAAGGAGCTGTTCCTCAGGAGCAGCTCTCTTTTTGTGTAAAGTGCCTATTTGCTTTTTATTTTTTTTGTGTAAAAAGTAAAAATATTTGTGAAAGATAAAATTTTTAATAATTTGTTGCTTCAAAATAGCGAAAATTGCTTGACTTTTTCGTCATTTTATTGTAATTTTATTAAGACAATGACTCAGTGTAGATTTTTCTGCATAAGCCATTATTCTGACAATGCGTTTTAACGCAAAATTTTGAAAGGGGTTATCAAACCATGAAACAGGAAACAAAGCTTGTTGCCATTATACTCGTAGCTCTTATCGTATTCCTCAGCGGCTTCGGTCTTGGCGCAACAAAGGGCATCAACATCAAAATTGAAGGCGCAGCTGTACAGGCAGGTGCTCAGGCAGCTCCCGAAACAACAACAGCAGCTCCTCAGACAACAACAGCAGCTCCCCAGACAACTACAGCAGCTCCCGAA
>JBGVGP010000056.1:0-5435 GCA_045121735.1 Acutalibacteraceae bacterium | reverse complement strand
GGCGAGTGATATTGCTTCGCAGTTATATTATGCTTCGCATAGTTTTATTGTCCTTCGGACAGCTTCAGGCGAATAAAATAAAACTGAAGCCGCAAGGCTTCAATAACACTTTTGATTTATCAAAAATATCACTGCAAATTTCAATTTGCAATATAACTTATACACACCGAAGAAAATATTTTCAGACGGGCATTATTCCATTCAAAGTCTATAACCCACTATGACACCTTCAAGCCGAAAGTGTCACTTGTTTTACAAAAAATGGGAGCACTTCATTACAAAGTGTCTCCCAATAATTTTTAACTGTCCTTAGTAACCCCACGCATTTCGGGCAGGTTTTGTTTTATTTGTGATGACTTTTAATTCTGTCAAGGGCGCCTTTTTCAAGCCTTGACACCTGCGCCTGCGATATGCCGATTTCTTTTGCCACCTCCGTTTGGGTAAGTCCTTGCATAAATCTTAATGAAAGAATATTCTTTTCTCTTTCGGGAAGCTCCTTGAGTGATTTTTTCAGTAGTATTTCGTCTATCCAATCGATGTCGCTGTTATTATCACCAATCTGGTCCATAACATAAATTGTATCACCTGCATCACAGTAAACAGGGTCGTACAAGGATACAGGGTCGATAATTGCTTCAAGCGCAAGCACAACTACTTCACGCTTTACGCCCATTTCCTTTGCAATTTCGTCGGCTGTTGGCTCCTTTTGAGTTTCACACATTACACGCTCTTTAATCTGCATAGCCCTGTAGGCTGTGTCTCTTATTGAACGGCTTACTCTTACAGGGTTGTAGTCACGCAGATACCGTCTGATTTCACCTATAATCATCGGAACGGCGTAGGTTGAAAAACGCACATTCTGCGCAATGTCAAAGTTATCAATAGCCTTTATAAGCCCGATACAACCAACCTGGAACAGGTCGTCGCTGTTTTCGCCTCTTGAAGAAAAGCGCTGAATAATTGAAAGCACAAGCCTTAAATTTCCGTTTATCAGCTTTTCACGGGCATACGCATCTCCGTTTCTGCTTTTTTTCAGCAACTCAATTTTTTCGCTTTCCTTAAGCACCTTAAGCTTTGTTGTATCAATACCGCAAATTTCTACCTTGTTATAATACAAGCTATAACCCCCACAATACATTGTGGTAAAAGTATTGTCAATTAAGTTGCTTTTTAGTAATTGAAATAAATGTAATTATATGGTATCATTAGTTTAAATAAATATTGGAGGAGAAATATGAAGTACATAATCAAACCGCTTAATATCAACAATATTGAAGTTTTTGAAGAAAACAAGCTTGCTCCAAGAAGCTATTTTATTCCCTATAAAAGCAGAAAAAAGCTTGAAAGAACAAATGCTCTTACAAACAGATACAAGAGTGATACCGTTAAGTTGCTTTCGGGTAAGTGGGATTTTATTTATTTCAAGAGCATTTCATCAATGCCTCGTGAATTCGATACCGATAAGCTTGCCTTTGATAAAATCAACGTTCCCTGCACCTGGCAGAGAACACGCTATGAGCCTACGAAGTATCTTAACACACGTTATGAATTTCCGATGAATCTGCCAAATGTTCCCGAAGAAATGAGTGCGGCAATTTACAGAAAAAGCTTCACAGTTTCAAAGGATTGTGTAAATCCCGTGATCACATTCCTCGGTGTGTGCTCAAATCTTACTCTTTATGTAAACGGTAAATATGTCGGTTACAGTGAGGGCAGCCACAACAGTGCTGAATTCTGCCTTAAGGATTATGTTGCCGAGGGTGAGAATGAGCTTGTTGCTATTGTTGCTAAATGGTGTAACGGAACTTACCTTGAATGTCAGGATATGTTCCGCGAAAACGGAATTTTCCGCGATGTTTATATCACTGAAAATCCTGCTGAATATATTTATGATTATCAGGTAAACACAAGCAAGGTTGACGAGGGCTATATTCTTTCCGTTGACTGTGAGCTTAAGGGTGAAAAGCTTGAGGGCAAAAAGCTTGCTTTAGAGCTTCGTTATAAGGGTAAAATCACCGGTAAGGTTGAGGCTGCGGCCGCTTCAAAGGTTACACTTGCTCTTGCACCTGTTGATGCCGTTGAATGGAATGCTGAAAAGCCCGAGCTTTATACTCTCTATATTACACTTGCTGACGGTGAAAATGACATTCAGGTAGTAAGAAATAAAATCGGCTTCAAAACAGTTGAAATTAAAGGCGAAAAATTCCTTTTCAACGGAAAGCTTATCAAGTTCAAGGGTGTAAATCATCACGATACACATCATCTGAACGGCTATGTTATGACAGCGGACGAGCTTCTTAAGGATATTCTTCTTATGAAGGAATTCAACTGCAACGCTGTAAGAACATCACACTATCCTCCTGACCCTATCTTTATTGATCTTTGCGACGAATACGGACTTTATGTAATTGACGAGGCTGACATTGAAACTCACGGTACACAGTTTAACGAGAAGCTCCATTTTACAGGTAAGCCTAATATTATAAGTAACGGCAAGCAGTGGCTTGCACCTATGAAGGACAGAGTGCTTCGTCTTTACCACCGTGATAAAAACCATCCTTCAATTACAATGTGGAGTCTCGGCAACGAATCGGGCGGCTGGAAGAATCAGGATGTCTGCTATGATATGCTTAAGTCACTTTCTGATATTCCCGTACATTACGAGGGCGTTATAAGAACTCCAAGAGGTTCATATGACGTTATTTCCGAAATGTATCAGATTCCTGCTCTTTTGAAGAGAATAGGTGAGCATAAGCTTACAAAGAGATACAGAAACAAGCCTCATTTCCTTTGCGAATACTGTCACGCAATGGGCGTAGGCCCCGGCTCACTTGAGGATTACTGGCAGATTATCTACGCTCACGAAAACCTTACAGGCGGTTGTATCTGGGAGTGGGCAGACCATAGTGTATACGATGAAAACGCAAAATATAAGTATACCTACGGCGGTGACCACGGTGAAGCATATCACGACGGCAACTTCTGTGTTGACGGTCTTTTCTATCCCGACAGAAGACCTCATACAGGTGCTTTTGAAATGAAAGAGGTATACCGTCCCATAAGAAGTGAAAAGGTAAGTGAAAACCTTTACCGCTTCCGTAATACAAATCTTTTCACAAATGCGAATGAATATGAGATAACCTATGAGCTTCTTTCAAAGGGCGTTTGTGTTGAAAGCAAAAAAATAACACTCGACCTTGAGCCCGGTATTTCAACAACTATGCTTCTTGCTCATAAAACTCTTCCCGGTAATGCCGATTGTCATATCAACTTTATTTACCGTGATAAGAACGGTAATGTTATTGCTAAAGAGCAGCACGCACTTTCCCAGGTTGTTGAAAAGCCTGAAATCAGTTCTGAACGCGTTTATGTTGTTAAGGACAGCAAAGCTATCATTGCGAGCTATGACAAGGGATATGCCGAATTTGACGTAAATACAGGTATGCTCAGCAGCTTTGTTGTTGACGGTAAGGAGCTTCTTGCCGATAACAAGGGCTTTGTGCCTCAGCTTTACAGAGCCTTCCTTGATAATGACAGAAATATTGTAAAGGGCTGGAAGAAAAAGGGTTATGATAAGGTAGAGTACAAGGGTAAGCTGGTTTCCTACAAGTCAAAGAAAAAGAAGGCTGAAATCGAAAGTGAAGGCTGGCTTTACCTTGACGGTAAAAAGACCTTTGAATTTGAGTGCAAGTATACAGTTTATCCCGACGGTCTTATTAAGGTTAAGTGTGAGCTTGAAAAGAAAAAGCTTGACGCTGCAACCTATGAGCTTCCCCGTTTCGGCGTGAATGTTCAGCTTGATGCAACACTCAAAAATGTAAAATATTACGGCCTTGGCGAAAAGGAAAATCTTTGTGACTTTGAAGCACAGAGCACAATCGGAATTTATGAAGGCACAGTAGGGGAAATGGATGAGCCTTACATCAAGCCTCAGGATAACGGCAACCACGGTAAAACCCGTTGGCTTACCGTTACCGATGACGAGGGCAAGGGCGTTGAAATTTCAGCCTGTAAGGACTTCTTCTCTTTCGGTATTCACGACTACACTGAAGAGTGTATAGGCAAGGCAGAGCATATTGAAGACCTGGTTCACGGTAAGGTAACAAGCCTTAACATTGACGGTTACCTTCGCGGAACAGGTACAAACAGCTGCGGACCCAACACCTTAAGTCAGTACAGAGTTGTGCTCAAGGATGAGCTCGAATTCTCATTCTGGATGAAGCCGATATTCTGATTTTGATAAATTGTACAATAAATTGAATTAATATTCGTAAAAATGACCAACCTTGTTTTTCTTGAACTTGGTTGGTCATTGTGTTATAATATGTGATGAATAGTGTGGCTTAATGCCGTACGGTAAATTTAAAACATGGAGGAATTCCTATGAAACAGTTAAACATTGGTATTATCGGTGCAGGTCGTATCGGTAAGGTACACATGCAGTCAATCACTTATAATGTACCCGGCGCAAAGGTGCTCGGTATCACAGACGTTTTCAAAGACGGTCTTCAGGAGCTTGCTGATAAGTACGGCATTGAAAAGGTTTATGCCGATTACAAGGAAATGCTTGCAGATAAGGATATCGATGCAGTTCTCGTTTGTTCATCAACCGATACACATGCAGATATTTCAATAGAAGCAGCAGAAGCAGGCAAGCACGTTTTCTGCGAAAAGCCCGTTGACCTTACTCCCGAAAAGGTAAAGGCTGTTATTGCAGCAGTTGAAAAGGCAGGCGTTAAGCTTCAGGTAGGCTTTAACAGACGCTTTGACCATAACTTTGCTCATATCCGTTCACTTATCAATGACGGTAAGGTTGGTAACCTTGAGCTTATCAAAATTACCTCACGTGACCCTGAGCCTCCCTCAGCTGAATATGCAGCAGTATCAGGCGGTATGTTCCTTGATATGACTATTCACGATTTTGATATGGCTCGTTTCCTTGCAGGCTGTGATGTTACAGAGGTTTATGTTAACGCTACATGCCTTGTTGACCCTGCAATCGGTCAAGCAGGTGACGTTGATACAGCTATCATCAATCTTATGTTTGAAAACGGCGCTCTCGGTGTTATTGATAACAGCCGTCGTGCTGCTTACGGATATGACCAGAGAATTGAAGTATTCGGTTCACTCGGCGCTGCTATGGCTGCTAATGACACACCTACCAATGTAACTGTTATGAACGCTGACGGTGTAACAACCGATAAGCCTCTTTACTTCTTCCTTGAAAGATATATGCAGTCCTTCCGTGATGAAATGATTCAGTTTGTTGACGCAGTTCAGAACGACAAGCCCACACCCACAACAGGTTTTGACGGACTTAATTCAATTCTCGTTGCTCTTGCTGCTAAGAAGTCAGTAGCAGAAGGCAGAGCAGTAAAGATTTCCGAAATCGGCTAATTTTATAAAAACCGCAGGCATGACGTCTGCGGCTTTTT